>JADBYT010000017.1 GCA_020402865.1 Bacteroidota bacterium
CGAAGGTCATCTGCACAATGCGTGTAATCATACGTTTCAGTCTTCAAAAACTATGCGCACCACGTCGTTCAGCCGCAGGTTGAGCAGCGAGGCGGCTTTGCCCTGGTTGATGGCAATTTCGAGTACGCCGGAGGAGTTGAACAGGGCCAGCTTTTCGCCTTCGGGCACATCGGCGTATGCTTTGTGAAGCTGGGTTATTTCATCGCCGATGAGTTCGAGGGCGAAGCGGCGGTTGCGGCCGGTGGTTTCAAATTCGGCGCGGGTAATGTCGGTAATGAGGTTGCCGAAGCTGTCCACATAAGCCACTGTACCTTTCAGCACATCGGCTTCGGGCGGATGGTGGCGGCGTAGTTTTTCCACCACACCATTGAGTGTTTGGCCGAGACTGCTCAGGCTTTCGCCTTTTATCAGGCGTGCGGCAGCGGGAGCATAAATGTCGCGCGCAATGAATGTGCCCGGAACCTGATCGCCGCTGCCCAGCAGCACCACTTCATCGGGGCGGATATTGCCAAAGAGCGAGAAAAAGCCATTGTCGCAGCCCACAAAAAAGTGTGTACCGATGCGTGCGGCCACATGGTTGAAGCGTTTGTTCAAACCGGCTCCCACAGCCACAAGATGCACGCTGCCATCGGGAAACTCGTTGTAGGCGTGGCGCAATACCCATGCGGCCTGCTGTATATCATAGGCCGGAATGAGGTGTGTAATGTCGGCCACCACCGTTCCGGGGCATTCGCGCAGCAGCTTCCCGCGCAGGGCGCCCGCGTAATGATCCTTCTGTCCGAAGTCGGTGGTGAGGGTAATCACACTCATATTGCTGCTTAATCTGCTTGCAGATCGGCCGAAATGCGTTTATTTTGTGGCAAAAATAGCGAAACCGCGTCCATAATTCATTGAGCATTCATTTTTAGTACCTACTATTTTGGCAGAAAAAAATCTTGAAATCACCGCAGTTGATCCTATTGTGATCTACGGTGTAAACGATGCAAAAATTGAACGACTACGTAATTATTTCCCAAAACTTAAGCTGATTGCGCGCGGCGATACCATCCGCATCATCGGCGATGGTGATGAAATTGCACGTTTTGAAGATACTATTGCAGCCTTCATCAGTCATTTCAATCGTTACGGCTCACTTACGGAGTCGAATATGGAACATATTCTCACCGGCAACGGCAATGGCGGCAACGGTCATCGCGGTTCTGCCCCCGGTTCACAAACAGGCAACGAGCAGCCGAACGATGTACTTGTGTTCGGTAATCAGGGCCTTGTGGTAAAAGCACGCACGCCCGGTCAGGTAAGGCTGGTGGAAAGCTGCGAGAAAAACGACATGGTGTTTGCCATCGGTCCGGCCGGAACCGGTAAAACATACACCGCCGTGGCATTGGCCGTGCGTGCATTACGCAACCGCGAAGTGCGCAAAATTGTGCTTACCCGCCCGGCAGTGGAAGCGGGTGAAAATCTCGGTTTTTTGCCCGGCGACCTGAAAGAAAAACTCGATCCGTATCTGCAGCCGCTGTACGATGCGCTTTACGAAATGATTCCAGGTGATAAGCTGAAGAATTACATCGAGAACAACATCATCCAGATTGCGCCGCTTGCATTTATGCGCGGCCGCACGCTTGATAATGCGTTTGTCATTCTCGATGAAGCGCAGAACGCTACCGAAAGTCAGCTTAAAATGTTTCTCACCCGCATGGGGCCCACAGCCAAGTTTGTAATTACGGGCGATGTGACACAAATAGACTTGCCGCGCAATCAGCCATCAGGCTTGCTGCAGGCCATGAAAATACTGCCGGGCAACGAAGGCATTGATTTCGTGATGCTCGACAACCGCGATGTAATTCGCCACAAACTTGTGAAACGCATTATCGAAATTTACGACAACCACAAACCACAATCCACCGATAAAAAAGCATGAACGCACTCACAGCAACCCGGTTTTCATTTCCCCGTCAAACCAACTATTACAAAGGCAAAGTACGCGATGTGTACAGCATTGGCGACGATTTGCTGGTGATGGTAGTAAGTGATCGTATTTCGGCGTTTGATGTGGTGCTGCCGCGCGGCATTCCGTACAAAGGGCAGGTGCTGAATCAGGTGGCAGCACACTTTTTGCAGGCCACGGCCGATATTGTGCCCAACTGGGTGCTGGCAGTGCCCGATCCGGTGGTAACTATTGGCCGCCGCTGCACGCCTTATAAAGTGGAAATGGTCATCCGAGGCTATCTCTCAGGCCATGCCTGGCGCGAGTACAGTGCGGGCAAACGCATCATTTGCGGAGTAACCATGCCCGACGGCCTGCGCGAGAGTGATCCGTTTCCCGAACCGATTATTACACCTACCACAAAGGCTTCGGTGGGGCACGATGAAGATATTTCGCGCGAGGAAATTATTGCACGCGGTATCGTTCCCGAAGCCGAATATGTGCAGCTCGAAGCGTACACCCGTGCACTTTACAAACGCGGCACCGAACTGGCTGCAGAACAGGGATTGATTCTGGTGGATACGAAGTATGAATTCGGCAACAGCAACGGAACCATTTACCTGATGGACGAAATTCATACGCCCGATTCATCGCGCTATTTTTATGCTGACGGGTATGAAGAACGGCAGCAAAAAGGCGAAGCACAAAAGCAGCTTTCGAAAGAGTTTGTGCGTCAGTGGCTCATCGAGCGCAATTTCATGGGCAAAGACGGACAACAGGTGCCCGAAATGGATGATGCGTTTGTGAATCTTGTAACCGAACGTTACATTGAGTTGTACGAAAAAGTGACAGGCCACAAATTCGAGCGGGCTGATCTTTCGCAGGTAAGCAGCCGCGTGGAAAGCAATATCAGCCAGTGGCTTTCGGCCAATGGTTATTAATCTTTGCTGTCGGCTTCCTCTTCGGGTTCAACGTAGTTTACCGAAGGATCGTAGAGCGAGATATATCCGTAACGGCGCATGAGCCGGGCCACACCTTTTATACCGTAAAAGTGAATGTAATTGTGCATTGCTTTTACGGTTTCTTCGTCTTTACGGCCTTTGCGCTTTCGTCCGAGCAAATCAAGCCAGTAGGCTAGGTAAGGATATGTTACGTCTTTATCTATGAGGCCGATGCGGATGAGGTATTCAAACTTTTCGAGTTCGAGGAACCAGGTGTCGAATGCGTTGCGCACAGCCAGATCAGTTGGCGAAAGATTGCCTTCAACCGTATGCGGGCGAAGATTCCAGATGAGGCGTTTTTCGGTAATGGTGGCTTCGATTGAGTCAGCTTCCGTAGCCAGTGTGAGCCGTATGGCCGAAAAGTCGAGCAGTTTTTGTACAAGTTTGGTATTTGCACTTTCGTTGAATTTATGCAATTCGCTCAATGCAAATTCGGCACTTTTCCAGCGTTGTGTGCTGCGGTACTGGAAAACGCCCCAGACAAATGCAATTACAGCACCCGCAAGGGTAATTACCTCTTTGTATTCTTTCAGAAATTCGATGAATGTGTTCATGGGTTATGGTTCAGACGCTGCGAGTTTACGCGATCTGAGTCATAACTCCGAGGCTAAATTTTCAACAGAAGTTGTTTTACCTGGCTGATTTGCGGGCAGCAGGCGCCGCTTTTTTCTCGGCCAGCAATTCCACACATTCCTCAATCAGCGCATCCCGGTCAACCGGCACCACGCCTACACTTTCGCACACTAATCCGCCGGCAATATTTGAGATTTCGGCAATGAGTTCGGGGCGGAGGCCGGCGGCAAGGCAAAGGGCGGCAACGCACACTACGGTATCGCCTGCGCCCGATACATCGGAAATATTGCGCAGGTGTGCAGGGATTCGTTTTTTTACTTTGCGGCCGTGTACAAAAATGCCATGCTCGGAAAGTGTAATGAGGGCAAGCTCGGTTTTGAGCTTGGTTTTGAGCATGTCAACCGCTTTCGAGAGTTCGCGCTCGCTGCTGTGGTCGAAATCAATTTTAAGCCCTTCCTTGAGTTCTTTCAGGTTGGGCTTAAACAGTGTGGCACCCTGATAGTGCATAAAATGCTTTTTCTTGGGATCCACCACTACCGGCACTTTCAGCTTGCGCGCGCGGCTCACTACTTCGCGGATGAGTGACTCTGTAATAAGGCCTTTGTCGTAATCTTCAAATATGATTACATCAATTTTTTGCTGATCGAGCAGGTAGGAAATACGCTGAAGAAAAAGATTTGTTTCGTGCGCAGTAATATCGTGTTCAATTTCCTCGTCCATGCGCAGCAGGTGGTGTGAGTTGCCGATGATGCGCGTTTTTACTGTGGTAATGCGTTCGCGGCTTTTGAGAATGCCTTTGGGGGCAAGCCGGTGTTTTTGCATGAGTTCAAGAAACCGCTGCCCGTCGCCGTCCACACCAATTACCGAACAAAGAATAGGCGTAGCACCCATGGCCTGCACGTTAAGCGCCACGTTTGCCGCGCCGCCGAGGCGCTGTTCCTTGTGCGAAACTGAAACCACCGGCACCGGTGCTTCGGGCGAAATACGTGTTACTTTTCCCCACACATAATTGTCAATCATCACATCACCAATAATCAGTACACGCTGTTTGCGGATGGTGTCGAAAATGCTGCGTATTTCCTTTTCGGTATGCTTGGCCATAGCGGGTAAAATTATGGTGCGAAAGTAGCTATTTCCGGGTGAATAAAAGCGGGTCTAAAATTCAATCACCGCAAGCGAATTCGGGTTTACCAGTTTGGTGCTTTTCCGATCCTCGTCATTGTAACAGTGAATAAAGTTCGTTTGCTCGGGTAAAAAATCGAAAAGCAGTTTGTTGTTTACGGTTATTTTGCCCGGTTTGTAGTAATGGCTGTGTTCGAGGTAGCACCAGGTGGCTTCTTCTTCAATTTCGTAGCCAATTACCTTGAATTTTATGAGGTGTCCGTCGATGCTGATTTGCAGACGCTCACTGATGTAGCGCTGAAGCAGGGGCAGGGCAGCCGTATCGTTTTGCTGCAGGTTGATGCGCTTGTTGTAAAGTTTAAAAAGCGCCTGCTGCAGATCGTCGGTAAACATGCGGCAGGATGTATTAACGTTTTGTTTGGCGGTGTTAAAACGAATTTCCGTTACACTGATGTAGTACGGGTGCTTTGCCTTGAACGAAGTGCAACACAACACCACAGCCGGAATTATGAGCATAAGCAGCAGACGAACAGAAAAACGGTTATTTTGCATGCCGCAAAGTTACCTGAAATGAACGATTTTACACTCTGGTTTACCACCGGACTCGAACATATTGCCGACTGGAACGGCTACGACCACATTCTTTTTTTGCTGGTACTATGTGCAGGCTATTCACATACCGAATGGCGTAAAATTCTTTTGCTTATCACCGCATTCACAATAGGGCATAGCCTTACTCTGGCGCTTAGCGCGCTCAATATTTTTACCCTGCGCAGCGGCATTACCGAATTTTTAATTCCGGTCACCATTCTCATTACCGCAGTGGTAAATCTGGTTCGGATGCGGCGGCCCAATGTCAAACGGAGCAGGGGCATATACCTGCTGGCCTTGCTTTTCGGCTGTATTCACGGAATGGGTTTTTCCTACCTGCTGCTCTCTATGCTGGGGGATGCTTCTGCCATTGCCGGGCCATTATTTGCCTTTAATCTGGGTTTGGAAGCCGGTCAGCTGATTATTGTAGCCTGTGTTATAATGGTTTCGTTATTTTTGTCAGCCTTGATCCGGATTCAGCCGGCCGATAAAACGTTTTTCATTTCCTCGGCCGTGTTTGGCATCGCTTTTATAATGATGCTTGAACGGCTCAATGCTTTACTGACCAGTCAATAAAAATGCGCTACAACACATTCCTCGCCATCACAGCCGCTCTGCTGTGTTTAGCGGTGCCTGCCATTCAGGCACAAAATATTTCCAATAATCCGACCTCAAACCACGGCAACAAATTCGAGCAGCTGGGTACGATTTTACCCGATGCCGGTTCTGTACGCACAGGCTCTGGCGCTCCCGGTCACGAATACTGGCAGCAGCGGGCGGATTATGTAATCAACGCCCGCCTCGACGAAAAAGACAACCGTTTGCATGGCGAGGAAGTAATTACGTACTGGAACAATTCGCCCGATGTATTACGTTACCTCTGGCTCCAGCTTGATGAAAACGAGCACAAACCCAATGCGCCGCTGGGCAATATCGACGGGAATTCTGTTTCGCAGCCTGTAACCACCGGCGAACTCGACGGGCTGGAGCGAAGTAAACAGCTTGAAGGACTTGGGGTAAATATTCTTGCCGTAACCGATAAGGCCGGAAAAACGCTTCCCTACACCATCAATCAAACCATGATGCGGATTGATTTGCCTGTGCCGCTCAAGCCCAACCAGAAATATGTGTTCCGCGTAAAATGGAACTACAAAATTCCCGCACGCCTCAAAGTGGGTGGCCGCGGTGGTTATGAATATTTTCCGGCTGACGGGAATACGGTGTACACCATTGCGCAATGGTATCCGCGCATGTGCGTGTACAACGAGTATCAGGGCTGGAACAACAAGCAGTTTACCGGCCGTGCGGAGTTTGCATTGGTTTTCGGCAATTTCGATGTGAGCATGAACGTGCCTGCCGACCACGTGGTGGCGTCAACCGGGGTGTGCCAGAATGTGGCCGATGTACTCACGCCTGCCCAGCTAACCCGCTGGAAACAAGCGCAGGGCGCAACATCTCCTGTAGAAGTGGTTACGCTTGAAGAAGCCAAAGCCCGCGAAAAGAATCCGGATAAAACCAACACCAAAACCTGGCGCTATAAAGCCGAAAACGTGCGCGATTTTGCCTGGGGAAGTTCACGCAAGTTTGTGTGGGATGCAATGGTAAACCCCATTGAGGGACGAAACATCATGTGCATGAGCTATTACCCGAAAGAAGCTTATGCGCTTTACAGCCGTTACTCCACAAAAGTGGTAGCACATACCCTCAACGTATATTCCAAACACACCATTCCCTATCCTTATCCGGTTGCCATTAGCGTGGAAGCCAATAATGGTATGGAATACCCGATGATCTGCTTCAACTTCGGGCGTGCTGACGGCGAAGGAACCTACACCGCGCGAACCAAGTATGGCATGATCGGGGTGGTGATTCACGAAGTGGGGCACAACTTCTTCCCCATGATTGTGAACAGCGATGAGCGCCAGTGGAGCTGGATGGACGAAGGACTGAATACGTTTGTGCAGTTCCTCGCCGAGCAGGAGTTTGATAACAACTTCCCCAGCTCGCGCGGACCGGCCAATAAGATTGTGGATTACATGCGCATGCCGCCGAATCAGCTGGAGCCGATTATGACCAACAGCGACAACATCGTGCAGTTTGGCAACAATGCTTATGGTAAGCCTGCAGCTGCGCTCAACATTCTGCGCGAAACCATTCTCGGCCGCGAACTTTTTGACTATGCGTTTAAAGAATATTGCCGCCGCTGGGCTTTCAAACATCCAACTCCGGCCGATTTCTTCCGCACCATGGAAGATGCATCGGGTGTGGATCTCGACTGGTTCTGGCGTGGCTGGTTTTATGATATTCAGCCGGTTGATATTTCACTCGACAGCGTGAATGCCTTTACCGTGCAGTATTCCGAAAACATTCCGGTGAAATGGGACACTGTATTGATGCCGGCTTCCAAGCCCGATTTTATTCACATTTCGCGCATCCGCAACAAAGAATCGGGCATGCAGTTTCTGGTTGATAAAGACACTACGCTGCGCGATTTCTATTACTATTATGTAGCTCCGCCCGACAGCGCCAAACGTGTGCCTAAAAATGAGTATGCCGGTCTATCACCACTCGATTCGGCCGGTCGCGATAAGTATGACGGTAATTATTATTACCAGCTTCATTTCACCAACAAAGGTGGTTTGGTAATGCCCATTATTATCCAGTGGAATTATGAAGACGGCACCTCGGAGGTTGAAGTGATTGATGTGTATATCTGGCGTAAAAACGAACTGAAGGTGACCAAAACCTTTGTGAAAACGAAAAAGGTAAAATCCATCGTGCTTGATCCTTACCGCGAAACGGCTGATATAGATACCGGCAACAACAACTGGCCGCGCACCGGCTCTGCCGAACCTTCGCGCTATGATGTTTTCCGTAACAAAGGCATGGGGCGTTTTGAAAACAACGATTCAAATCCCATGAAGGATGCAATGAAGAAGAAGCAGTAAGCCAACGATATTCAAATAGAAAACCGGAGTCAGTAAACTGGCTCCGGTTTTCTTTTGTGCGGATAGTAAAACTTAGTACAGTTTTGCCAATGCTTCTTTCATGCGGCGCACGGCTTCAATGAGTTTTTCGTCGCTGGTGGCGTAGGAGAGGCGGATGTAGTTGTCGTCGCCAAAAGCTGCACCGGGCACTACCGCCACGTGCGCTTTGCCGAGCAGATACATGCAAAGATCGGTGCCGCTGTTGATGGTGGTTTGCCCGTCGGTTTTGCCAAAGAAGGCGGTTACTTTCGGGAACACGTAAAATGCGCCGTCGGGCCTGTTTACCTGTAAGCCGGGAATCTGGCTGAGTCCATCTACCACAAGGTTGCGGCGGCGTATAAATGCATCGCGCATGGCATGAGTGCTGGCCTGATCCATGAGCATGGCAGCGTGCATGGCTTTTTGTGTGATGGAGCTGGTAGCTGATGTAAACTGGCCCTGCATTTTGTCGCAGGCCTGAGCAATCCATTTCGGCCCGGCCAGAATACCGCCACGCCAGCCGGTCATTGCAAAGCCTTTTGATACGCCGTTGATGGTGATGGTGCGGTCGTAAATAAAATCAAACTGGGCCATGCTTTCGTGGCCTCCCACGAAATTGATATGCTCGTAAATTTCGTCGGAAAGGATGTAGCACTCCGGCTGTTTGGCAATTACTTCGGCCAGTGCGCGGAGTTCGTTTTTGGTATAAACTGTGCCCGAAGGGTTGCAGGGCGTGCTGAACATAAACAGCCTTGTATTGGGTGTAATGGCAGCAGCTACCTGTTCGGGAGTAACTTTAAAATTGGTTTCGATAGTAGTGGGCAGCAGTACGGGCACGCCTTCGGCCAGTTTCACCAGTTCGATGTAGCTCACCCAAAAAGGCATGGGAATAATTACTTCATCGCCCGGATTGATGAGGCTGAGCACGGCGTTTGCAATTGACTGTTTGGCGCCGGTAGAAACTACAATCTGCTCGGCAGTGTAGTTCAGGCCATTGTCGCGGCGGAACTTTTCGGCAACAGCTTCGCGCAGTTCGAGGTAGCCCGAAACGTGCGTGTAGTAGCTGAAATCATTTTCGATAGCTGCGTGTGCCGCGGCTTTAATGGCATCGGGCGTTTTAAAATCGGGCTCACCCAAACTGAGGCTGATAATGTCTATGCCCTGCGCAATGAGTTCGCGGCTCTTGCGGGCCATGGCAATGGTTTGAGGCTCAGAAAGGCGGTTGATGCGGTCTGACAGATGTGTCATGTAGAAAAAGTGCGGGAATCCCGCTTTTTATAGATGGGCAAACTTACGAAGTAAATTTCGTAGGAGTAAAACGAAAGTTCGGCGAATTAGTTCATGGGAGGTAATCCCATAAGTGCCCATTCTTCACGGGCGGGGCCAAAAATGCCGGTTACAGGCAGTTCAAGCAGGCGCATCACCACGGTAAGCTGCCCGCGGTGGTGTACCTGATGCATCACCAGCGACTGAAGCACATGTTCCTTGCTCCATTGTTCGCCGTACATGTCGTGCATGTCGGAAAGTGAAGCATCGGTCCAGTGCTGTTTAATTTGCTGTAGAGCTGAGGCCGACTGCTTTTCGTATTCGCTTACCAGTTCGGCTACCGTCCAGGTAATGTCGGCCTCTTCGTGGTAGCCTTCTACCTGAATGCCTGTGCGGGCAAGCATTTCGCCAATGGTGTGTGTAATGTGGCCGGCCAGCGTGGCAGGGTCCCGCACTGCATCGTGTGGTTTCTGGTGAAAGGTTTTGTCGGATAGCAAACGGAAAATGCGCAGCGTGGCTTCGCGTTCTTTATTCCAGATAGTTTCAAAGTCGGCTATGGTGCGGAACATTACGAATGTTTATTGAACGGCTAAAGGTAATAAAGTGGTTTAATTTCACAAGCCCTCTCATTATTTATATGTGCATACATGTATTTTATGGTGAATTAACAACTAAAAAATATTGCTGTATATTAATTATTTGTAAATTAATGAAATTCAATATTTTATATTTTTTTGAATTACGAAAAAAAATATTTTTTGCATGTGTTTTGTCACAAAAATATCGTAAAATTGTGACAAATCATATTCTTTAATGTCTGTAGAAAAAGCCATTTTGAGGAAAATTCAGAAGTATCAAAAAGGGAAGATATTTTTTTCTTCCGATTTATATGATCTGGCTGATGCTGTTTCCGTTAGAAAGGCACTGAGCCGTATTGAGAAAAAAGATAAAATAGTGAGGCTGGCACATGGTATTTATTTAAAACCATTTATTCATCCCTCTTTAGGTGCGCTTTTGCCGGATGCGGCTTCCGTAGCACAAGCCATAGCAAAAAGAGATAAAGCCCGTATAATTCCCACTGGAGTATATGCACTGAATAAATTGGGTTTTTCAACCCAAGTGCCATTAAATGTTGTATTTCTTACCGATGGACCGCCACGAACCGTAAAAATTGGAAAGCAAATAATTAAGTTTAAGATTATTTCACCTAAATTGCTCCATGTAAGAAGTGAAACATTATTACTCATCATACTATCGCTGAAAGAAACAGGAGAAAAAAATGTGACTGATACAATGAAATCAAAAATTAAGGAGTTGGTAAAACATGAATACGAAAAAGATATTAGACATGATTTGAAACTTGCTCCGAGATGGATTGGAGTACTGATTAACGAGCTAATGAAACACTGATTTTATGCAGCAATGGTTTGAAACTTCAGATACAGACAGAAAAGCAATTATTCAACAGGCCAGTGTAAGATCAGGAATCCGCTCTGCCGCAGTAGAGAAAGATTTATGGGTAGTGTTTGTACTTAAAGCGGTTTTTGAAACTTCGTGCGCTCCACATCTAGTGTTTAAAGGAGGTACCTCGCTAAGCAAATGCTGGAATATTATTGAGCGATTTTCAGAAGATGTTGACCTCGGAATTGAAAGGAGTTTTTTCGGACAGGAATTTAATGGTCATTTATCGTCACGCAAAATCAACAAACTCCGTGATAAAACGGCTGCTTATGTACAGAATGATTTTAAGAGTGAATTAAATAAGAAACTACAGGAGAATGGGGTAAGGGATTACAGTATTTTGCCGGTGGAAGAAGGCATGAACGAACCTACTCAATTACAGATTCTTTACGATTCTCTTATCGAGCCCGATGATTATCTTAAACCGAGGGTGCTGCTCGAAATAGGTTCTCGATCTTTGAGAGAGCCTTTTGAATACAGAGAGGTGCTTAGCATTATCGGTGCGGAATTCCCTCAGTTTACGGGTTTAACCAAGCCTTTTTCAATTCCAACAGTAAGTCCGGTAAGAACATTATTGGAAAAAATGTTTCTCCTGCATGAAGAATTTCAGAAGAAAGAAATTGAAAAAATAAAGTACCAACGAATGAGCAGGCATTTATATGATATATCACGCCTTGCCAGCACAACCTTTTACAGAGAAGCAATTGAAGACAATGAGTTGTATGAAACAATTATTGCTCATCGGTTGCTGCTTAACCGTATCGGAGGTGTTGATTATTCATTGCACAAAAAGAAAACGTTATCATTTGTACCGCCCGATTCGGTAAGAAAATTTTATGCCTCAGATTACGGGGTAATGAGTGAGAGTATGATTTATGGCAATACTGATCCGTTTGACAAATTAATAGACCGTTTAACGGAAATCAATGCCGAAATAAACAGTCAATAAACGCTTTGACCATAAAAATGGCTCATTCCGATAAACCGCTCTCAACTCCCCGCATATTTCCCCACCCATTCCGCATCCTGCATATCATGCAAGAGCCGGAACGCCTCTTTCCCGAACACCGGATCAGTCCAGTAGGTGGCGCCGTAGCCACGTAAAATTTGCTGCTGTCCTTCCGACGGATGCAAAGGAAATTTTGCCCATCCGGGTGTCATTTTTTCTTTTGTATGATAGGGATAGGAGCCGTAGCCCAATTTCCAGATATCATCAACAACCGGGCAGAGGTAACCTGATCGCAGGTACACGCCACCGGCTACGGTATCGGATACATAACCGCAAAACTCCACCTCGTGTTTCACAAACAGGTTTTCCTGCGCCGGATTGGCCGGATGCGGGCGCATGCCGCTGGCAATGCTCAGAAAATCGAGCCGGGTAATGGTGTAGCCGGTTGCCGGGCGGGCCGGATCGTCGTAAATGCGCCGGCACCTGAAGCTCACCGGCGAGCTGTTTGCTCCCGGCATGAGTGAAAAGCCTAATTCCTCGCGCCAGCCTTCAGACGGGCCACGCCACTGCGTAAGCAGCAGCCAGCCGCCAATTGCAAGCAGGCTTGTCCAAAGGTGCAAACGGAAGTTTCTTTCGCTCATTTGCTTTTAACGACGTTTCGGCTGTTGAAATTTCATACACTTCCTTCAAAATGAATGCCATCAGGCTGCGTTTTCCTTATAAATGGTATGAATTTGCATTCAGGTGTACATTACACAAGGGAAATAACTATTTTTGAAACCATCCGAAACGTCCAACCTACCCATTACTGATATATGGATCAAAGTTCTGCTATTCTGTTTGACATTTTCAAGATACTGCTGCCATGTCTGGTGGTATTTGCTGCTGCCTATTTTACCGTGCGCAACTTTCTGGAAACCGAAACCAAACGCCGTTTGGCCGAAATCAGGCTTGCCAACCAGAGTGTGGTTACACCCGTTCGCCTTCAGGCCTACGAGCGTATTGCCATTTTTCTGGAGCGTATCAATCCCAATACACTGGTTACCCGCGTACACAAAAGCGGCATGAGTGCCCGCCTGCTCCAGAGCGAACTTACCAAAGTAATCCGTACGGAGTTCGAACATAATCTTTCACAGCAGATTTACATGTCGAATCATGCCTGGGAAATGGTGAAAACGGCTAAAGAAGAAATTACCAAGCTGGTAAACGTGGCCGCATCAAAACTGCCCGACACCGCCACAGGGGTTGAACTGAGCCAGATGATTCTGCAGGTTTCACAGCAAATTGATAAAATGCCCACGCAGGTGGCGCTTGAGTATATAAAGAAAGAAGTTGGTCAGGTGTTTTAATTTACCGGCCAATTCACCTCATAAAGCGTTGCCGAAAACCGGCAGCGCTTTTTTATTTGCTGATGATGAATTTGATTTTTTCTCTGGCTAGAGCCGTTCTCATTTCGGCTATGTAAATACCGGCAGGCAAATCGGCTGTGCATATCTGGTAAATGCCCGAATCGTTTCCGGTAACCGTTTCAATGCGCACAAGCATACCGCTGCTGTTGTAAAAGGCAAATGCAGCTTCCGGCGAAGGGGCTGATTGAAAGTAAATCACATCCGAAGCCGGTTGCGGATAAATTCTCAGCACGGCGGTTTTTGCGGAATCATTGGCATCGGTCTGGCGCAAATTTGTACGGGTAAAATTTGATTTGCGGAAAGCCAGTGTATTGGGCGCCGTTTCATCATGCTGATACCAGCAAAAACGCGTATCTCCGTTTTGTGCATCGCCAATCCGGCAATCGGTTACGCTGGGCGAATATTGCCCGCCGGCAATGTCTGAATTAACCAGCGAATAACTGTTTTGCCAGGCTGTTTCCACCACTCCGTCAAGATTATACTTCCTCACCAGAATGTCGAGGTTGTCAAGTCCGTATGTGCCCTGTGCGTCTGCAAAAGCCCAGCAAATCACAATGTATTTTCCCGAATAGGCCACACAGGGAGTCTGGTTTACAGTTAATCTGTCCTGCGGATTTACATTGTTCACATAAACCGGTGCCGAAATCACTCCGTAATGATTTACCACGGCAAGAATATCATTTGCCCCGGTAATCTGGTCTTTTTTGTGATAGGTTACCGTCCACAACTGATTTGCATTTACCAGCGAAGTTGTCCAGTGCACCGCAATACGCGGATACTGAAATTCACCCCAAAGCCCGTTATCAAGGCCTGTAAATGTGTTGCCGCCTGTGTTTGCCGCTGCCAGGTTGTTTAAAGTTGTTTCATGTACCAGAATTTCTTCAGTTGCATAGTTGGTGCCGGTGCAGGTAATAAAAACAGTTTCAGTTCCGGCCATGGGCGCCGAAAAAATTGCCACATCCGGTTCGCGGTAGCCTGCAAAAGCTCCAAAGCCAATACTTTCGGCAAAAGGAGCCGCAGGCGAAAGCGCACCGGTAGCTATGTTTATTGTGGTGCAGTAAATTGTATCTGCACGCTGAAATACAATCACGGCCCTCCCGCTGCTGCCCGCATCCATATTGGGGCACGAAATCGGGTTTGAAGCATCGCCGCTGGTAATTAATATCGGTGTGCCCAGATACGACCAGAACGTACTTGTTACATTGGGCCGCTGATAGCGTTGTGCATACAGCCGTGTATTTTGCTGTATATCCTCGGCTACAAAAACAGCCATAGCCCTTACTCCATTGGCACTTATCACCACATCCGGATCACCTTTCTGACTTTGCGTGTTAATAACTGTGTTGTTTGCCAGTGGTAGTAAAAAACCATTGCTGAATGTGTCTTTTACCCAATACAAGTAAGGAGAGGAACCGTCGCCCACCATCAGATACATGGCGCGGGTATTGTTTGAATTTACCCAGTAGTCGCTGCCGGTGTGTTCTATTTTGTTCGAGTTGCTTCCGTTTATATACAGGTCTGCCGACGATGGGGTATAAAGTTGGGCCGATAGTCCTGCGGATATGAACGCGGCTTTTAATGTGAGTATGTGTGTGTTCATTTTTTTGTTGTCATTGTTTTCAATTATGTTTTAGCGTTAGTTTTTTGTTAATGTTTCATTTAGTGTAAGTTATATTTATTTGTAAGCGTATATAAGTAATTGTAAATTGTTGCCATCGCGCTCATTTTTTCAAATACTGTTGAGAGCCTGTATAAAATTTGTTTTTGAGCACATTTTTCCTCAGACAAGGCGTGTTTTGCAGGCGATCCTTGGTGAGGATCGACAAAAAACAGAACGCAGGATGAGGGAAAATGAGCCGGAACAAAGCCCAAGGATGAATTTTAAACAGGCTCTGAATATGTGTGGGCACATTTTTATACATTTTTACCGACCTTTACCGCATGCAATCAACCCAGCAAGAGCAAGAGCGTAAAGCGCAGTTTCTTACCGATTCGGGCATCGAAATAGCCCGTACGTATTCCAAAATTGATATTGCGGAGGAACAGCCGGGCGAGTTTCCGTTTACCCGTGGCGTGCAGCCTACCATGTATCGCGGAAAACTCTGGACCATGCGCCAGTATGCCGGTTTTTCCACAGCGGAAGAATCAAATGCGCGTTATCATTATTTGCTTAAAAACGGCACTACCGGTCTTTCGGTGGCGTTTGATCTGCCTACGCAAATCGGGTATGATTCCGATCATGCGTTTTCGGAAGGCGAAGTGGGTAAATCGGGTGTAGCAATTGATTCGCTGCGCGATATGGAGATTTTGTTCAACGGCATTCGTCTTGATGAAGTCACCACGTCGATGACGATTAACTCTACGGCCTCCATTTTGCTGAGTATGTATATTGCGCTGGCCAAAAAGCAGGGCGCTGATGTAAAGAAAATTTCGGGCACTATTCAAAACGATTTGCTGAAGGAATATGCGGCGCGAGGCACCTACATTTATCCGCCCAAGCCGTCGATGCGTATTATTACCGATATTTTCGAGTATTGCAGCAAGGAGGTGCCTAAGTGGAACACCATTTCCATATCGGGCTATCACATCCGCGAGGCGGGTTCTACTGCGGTGCAGGAGCTTGCGTTTACACTGGCCAATGGTAAAGCTTATTTGCAGGCGGCAATCGACAAGGGGCTGGATATTGATGTATTTGCGCGCCGGCTTTCGTTTTTCTTCAATGCACACAACAATTTCTTTGAAGAAATAGCCAAGTTCCGCGCCGCGCGCCGCATGTGGGCACAGATAACCAAAGAGCTGGGCGCAAAAGATCCGCGCTCCATGATGCTGCGTTTTCACACGCAAACCGGTGGCTCTACACTTACCGCTCAACAGCCCCAAAACAATATTGTGCGCGTTACACTTCAGGCGCTGGCTGCTGTAATGGGCGGCACCCAGTCGCTTCACACCAATGGTTTTGATGAGGCACTGGCACTGCCCACCGAGGAGGCCGCGCGTATTGCGCTGCGCACCCAGCAAATTATTGCCAACGAAAGCGGCGTGGCCGATACCGTTGACCCCATGGCCGGCTCATGGATGGTGGAAAGCCTAACCAACGAAGTAGAAGCAAAAGCCTGGGAATACATCCGCAAAATTGATGCAATGGGCGGCGCAGTGGCTGCTATTGAACAAGGCTACATGCAGGACGAAATCGCTGCCTCCTCATACGCCTATCAGACAGGTATTGAAAGCGGCGAAAAAGTAATTGTGGGCGTAAACAAATTCACCGTGCAGGAACCACCCATGGAAAACCTGTTTACGGTTGACGACAGCATTCGTACACAGCAAATGGCCAAGCTTGAGACCCTGCGCAGCGAACGCAACAACGAAGCCGTGCAGCAGCATCTGCGCCGTATCGAAGAAGCCGCAAAAGGCAACGAAAACCTGATGCCGCACATCCTCACCGCTGTAGAGGAATATGCCACACTCGGCGAAATTGCCGATGTAATGCGCGGCGTTTTCGGTGAGTACAAGGGCGTGTAACGCAAACTTACATTTATACAAAAGGCCGGACAGTTCTGCTTGTCCGGCCTTTTGTGTGTTGTAAGCGGCTTACTTTTTTTTCGCAGTATCTTCTACAATAATGAAGATGTCTTCGTTGTCTTTCTTGAAGAGGTAATGCTCGCGCGCAAATTTTTCGAGCTCTTTCGGATTGCTCCGAAGTTCCTGAATTTCCTGCTGGTTGCGCTTAATTTCGTTGGAGTAATAGTCGCGTTCGGCTTCGAGTTTTTTTACTTCGTTGCGGCGTTTTATCTGACTGAAAATATCGTTCCGGTCGAAGAAAAGCAGCCAAACGCCCAGCCCTACAATAACCAGCAGGTATTTGTTTTTCAGAATGGCAGGTATGCGGTCCAGAAACTTCACGGCTCAAAAGTAGAACAACCACCCGGCTTATTCCTACCTGTGGATAACTTGGGCGAATTGTTAATTGTGGTTATGCCTGTACCTTTTGGCCGGGTTCGGGCGTTATGTGGTAGTATTTACATTTGTACATATGCGTAAACCGGGTTTACTTTTTCTCGTGCTGCCTGGCATGGTTGCTTTATTCTTGCTGTGTATGCCTGCCACGCAGGCCTATCCCAAACACAGTGGCAGCACATTCAGGGCCGGGCAGCTTAAAAGTGCGCGGGTTAAAAAAGCATATCAGCTTACCTGGAAAACTATCCGCCAGAACCTTGCAAAGCTGGGTGTTGACAGTACCTCGTTCCGCATATTTATCCGCGCATTCAAGCAGGAACAGGAACTGGAGGTTTGGGCACGATCCTCGTCGGCACAGAAGTATGTGCTTTACGATAAATTTAAAATCTGCGCCTCATCCGGCACACCCGGCCCAAAACGTTGTCAGGGCGACGGACAGGTGCCCGAAGGGTTTTACCACATCAATGTCTTCAATCCGGCCAGCGCCTACCATCTTTCGCTGGGTGTGAGCTACCCCAATGCATCCGACAAATTTTTCGCCTGCAAGCCCGATCCGGGCGGAGCCATTATGATCCATGGCAACTGCGTAACCATTGGCTGCATACCGCTCACCGACGAAATAATCCGCGAGGTGTATGTACTGGCAGTGGAAGCCAAAGACGGCGGGCAGCAGAAAATTCCCGTGCATATTTTTCCTGCGCGCATGAGCACAACCAACTTAGCCGCGCTCAAGCGCACTTACAGCGATGCCGGGGTGCATAAATTCTGGGACAACCTTTTGCCCGGCTATCAGGCCTTTGAACGTAAACGTATCGTGCCGTCGGTTTCGGTAAATGCAAAAGGATTATATGTAGTGGAATGATGATTTGGAGCGAATCTGCAAATCATTAAAATACCGCCGGTTCCGGTGCTTCTATTGCATGGCAAAGCGTGCGCCCCGGGCTATAAATTCAATCCACCTGCGTTTCATAAAAAATGTAGGATTAAAAAAACAAACCTCATTGAGCAGGCTTACACACTAAGTCTGTTCATGCTTGCGTATTTCCCGTAATTGTTTCTTTATAGCTGCTTTTGGTATCTTTCGGCAACCATTGCCCGAAACCACATCATTAAGCTATGTACACAGCCCGACGAATTCCCCTGCGCATCATTTTTCCCTTTGCGTGGAAACCGGTTCTCTCCTTCGTGCTTTATTCCTCTGCCATCTACGTGCTGCACACCGTGGTGGGCTGGGATCATTTGCTGCTGCCGTTTCTGCCCATTACATTAATTGGTACGGCGGTGGCGTTTTACATCGGTTTCAAAAACAACTCGTCGTATGAGCGCTTGTGGGAAGGCCGCCGCATCTGGGGCGCTATTGTAAACGCAAGCCGCGCCTGGGGTGTGCAGGTTATTGATTATGTGGATTCGCCAACAGGTTATACAAGTACCCCCGAACATGTAACCAAAGCACACCGCGACCTCATTTACAATCACCTTGCCTACATTAATGCATTGCGCAGCCAGCTCAGGCGCAAAACCGTGTGGGAAGAGCACCGGCCCGAAATTGATATTCTCAATAAAATCGGCGACTTCCACACCACGCATGTCGAAACCGAACTGAAAAAGTTTATGAGCGAGGAGGATGCCCGGCGTCTCTCCAAACATGCCAATCCGGCTACACAATTGCTTAAAATGCAGTCGGCACGGTTGCGCCAGCTTCATGTGGATGGCTTAATCGATAATTTCAGGCACATGGAGCTGATGAAGCTCATTACCGAATTTTACAACCAGCAGGGTGCCTGTGAGCGTATCAAATCGTTTCCGTTTCCGCGGCAGTGGGCGTTTTTCAGTTCGGTATTTATTTACATTTTTATTGCGCTGCTGCCCTTTGGTTTGCTCAACGAGTTTGTGAAACTCGATGGTTGCTACACCTGGTTAGTTATTCCGTTTACCACACTCATCGCCTGGGTATTTAATACAATGGAAGTAATCGGCGATTCGAGTGAGAATCCGTTCGAAAACGGCATAAACGATGTGCCCATGACCGCCATTTGCCGCACCATCGAAATCGACCTGCGCGAAATGCTGGGCGAAACCGATCTTCCGCCGCGCATTCAGGCCATCGACCATATTTTACTCTAGCCGTTTTGCTTTGTACTTTCGCAGTCCTTTTCACCGCCAATGAATAAACCCGATTTCACGCAGGTCGATCTGCTGCATCTTGTTACCCACCACGTGGGCAACAAACAGCGCGACGAATCCTATACTTTGTCTGACGCTGCCACCGTAATTGATGCAGATACTACCGATTATCTGCTCACCTATTTTCTGCAGCCGTTCAACAGCGAGGAGTATTACAGCTTCCATCATTCGGTGAGCCTTGATCTGAATGCGGTAAACACGGTGGCCGCACGCATTTTTGCCAATCCCGATGAGTTTTTGAAAGCCTCGCACGATCTTGCCCGTCTGCTTTTCGATCAAACCACACATCCCAAAGTAAAAGCCGGCGAACTGAACATCGCCTACTTTACCAATGTGCTGCTGGGCGAAGAAAAAGTAACCGCGCTGGGCATCTTCAAATCAGAAACCGATACACCGTTTCTGAAAATGAAACACCAGCGCAAAAACTACTTCATCCGCCACGATTTCGGTTTCGAACTCAAGGGTATGGACAAAGGTTGCCTCATTTTAAACACCGCCGCCTCCGAAGGCTATCGTGTACTTGTAGCCGATGCCACTCCACGCGCAGCCGATACGCAATACTGGAAAGAAGATTTCCTCAACCTCAAACCCGTCAGCAACGCCTACCATCAAACCACACAGTTCCTCAACATTGCCAAAACTTACGTTACCGAAAAGCTCGCCGAAGATTTTGAAGTTAGCAAAGCCGATCAGATTGATCTGCTCAACCGCTCGGCCGAGTATTTCAAGAAAAACGAAAGTTTTAATCAGGAACAGTTCGAGGAACAGGTGTTTCAGGATAAAAGTGTAATCGAATCCTTTCGTAGTTTCGATCAAACCTACCGCGAAGAGCATTCCATTGCCATTGAAGAAGAATTCGACATCTCCAAACAGGCCGTGAAAAAGCAAACGCGTGTGTTTAAGAGTGTGCTTAAACTCGATAAGAATTTCCACATCTACATTCACGGCGACCGAAATTTAATTGAGCGAGGCACCGATGCTGACGGGCGGAAGTATTACAAGATTTATTATTCTGAGGAGACGTAAGCGAAATTTGCGTCCCTTCGACAAGCTGAGGGATTGCAGAATATCCGGTTTTAGCAGGACACGAAACAGCGTCCCTTCGACAAGCTCAGGGATCGCAATATGGTTGATTTAGCAGGACACGTAAACTGCACCATTCTATAAACACAGTGATCGCATAATATCCGGTTTTAGCAGGACACGTAAACAGCGTCCCTTCGACAAGCTCAGGGATCGCAATATGGTTGATTTAGCAGGGCACGTAAACTGTACCCTTGTATAAACACAGTGATCGCACAATATCCGGTTTTAGCAGGACACGTAAACAGCGTCCCTTCGACAAGCTCAGGGATCGCAATATGGTTGATTTAGCAGGACACGTAAACAGCGTCCCTTCGACAAGCTCAGGGATCGCAATATGGTTGATTTAGCAGGACACGTAAAAAGATCAGCTTCTGGCTGTGAAAAAAAAAAGAAGAATGCTCCTGTCAGGTCGAGCGGAGCCGAGACCAGGCAGGAGTTAACTCACCCGCACCCTCGGATCGAGGAATCCATAACTGATGTCCACCAGTAAATTCAGGATCACAAACATGATCGAAAACACCAGTGTGCTGCCCATCACCACGGGTAAGTCGTAATTCATAAGTGCCTGCACCACTTCGTTGCCAATGCCTTTCCAGTCGAAAATGGGTTCAACCAGTGCGGCACCTGCCATTAAGCTGGCCAGCCAGCCGGAGATGGATGTGACTACCGGGTTCATGGCATTTTTGAGGGCGTGCTTGAAAATTACTTTCGTGCGGCTGAGCCCTTTGGCGTGTGCGGTGCGGATGTAATCGTGCGAAAGTACTTCGAGCAGGCTGCTGCGGGTAAGTTGGGTAATGAGTGCCAGCGGACGGATGCCAAGCGTAATGGCAGGAAGAATAAGGTTTTGCAGCTGCAGCGATTCATCCACCGGATCAAAAAGGCTGCCCGCGTTTTTGAGCCCGGTTATTTCCTTGAGCAGATAGCCAAATACCCAAGAAATAATGAGCGCGTAAAAGAACGATGGCCCCGCAGTACCCAACGTGGAAAACACCGCAATAATCCGGTCAATCCACGTGTTTTTATTGAGCGCGCCCACAATACCCAATGCAATCCCAAATACCGACGCAATGATCATGGCGGCAAAAGCCAGCACAATGGTTTCGGGCAGCGTTTCGAGAATGATTTCCGACACCGGCCGCCGGTCGTGATACGAGCGGCGGAGATAGGGCATTTTTAACACCAGCTCGCGCCCGCCGCCCACACTGAAGAGTTGCAGCGGCTGCCCGTATTTTACGGTATCCAAATAGTAGCTGTCTTTCCGGTTTTCGGGATGATGAACGGATACGAATGAAATATCATTCAGAAACATCAGGTACTGCTTGGGCAGCGGCTGATCGAGTCCGAGATCCTGACGGATAATAGCCACCGAAGCCGAATCGGTATGCTGGCCCATTTGCATCCGCGCCGGATCGCCGGGCAATACATTAAACATCAGAAAAACAACTGTAAGCACCCCGAACAATACGAGGATGCCATACAACAGTCGTTTTATGATGAACTTCAGCATCAGGGCTTATTCAGATAGTCGGTGCCGGGAAAATCATTGATGTGCCACATGTTCACTACTACGCCGTGGTAAACCTGCACCAGACCGGGATTTGAACGCACTACGGTTTTCAGCGCCGTGCCATCAGCCGCATACACGGGGAACGTGGCGCCGGTTTTCTGGCGGAAAGCGGTTACCTGTTCGGCAGAAGCCGAACTCAGGGCGTAGAACGGAATGCCTTTGGCCGCGCAGGCTGCTGCAAATGCATTCACTTCCTGCATGCGTGAGAGATCAGCCTTTTCAATGTCATACATCACCAGCATGTAGGAGTGGCGGTTCTGTGTATCAAAAAGCTGTTTATTTATCTCCTCACCGGTTTCGGGATTGGTGATGTTGAAATCGCCGATAGAGGCGGCACAATTGCCCTTGCGTAGTACCTCGTCGTGGCGGCAGTAATATTCCCAGATGGAATCAGAAGGATAGTTTGAAATTTCAAATGCTCCGATGGTATCGGCTACCGTATTTCTGAGATAGTAGGTAATATGAATGGAATCAGATACACAGCCGGTTTCTTTCGGATTTTTATTTTTTGAGGCGGTAAGTATGTGCGTACCTATTTTGTATGGACGGAAATCAATAACCGGAAGGTGCTGCCAGGTATAAACCGGAAAGGCAAACGAGAGAAAGCTGCCAATACCAATAAGACCGGCCATGAAGATGGTGTTTTTGAAAAGCGGTTTGAGGTGCTTTTCGCCGGCGAAGAGTATGGCAATGAGAATGAGCAGAATAAGGTCTTTCCAGAACGATTGCCACGGTGTAAGTTTAATGGCATCGCCAAAGCAGCCGCAGCTGGTTACCTTGTTGCAGCAGGCCGAATAGAAGGTGAGGAAGCTGAAAAACACAATCATGGCCAGCAGCAGCCACAAGGTCCACCTTACCTGAAAGCCCAGCAGCAGAAAGAGCCCCAGCACAATTTCGGCTCCGCAAAGCACAATGGCAAGCAGGAGCGAGTGGTGGGCAAAGAATTCCCACATGGGCTTGAAACTGCTTTCGGGCGCGGGAGTTTTGGCTGCAGCATTGGCGGCCTGCTCTTCCTTCACACACGGAATACCGGCTTTGGCATCGCCCGCCACTTTCATATCGCAGCTGAAACCGGCGCCAAACACCTCAAAATATTCTTCCAGCTTGTAGCTGAAGCCCACCGGATCATTGGCCTTAATAAATCCCGAAAAAATAAACAGCCCGCCCACCGCCAGCCGCGCCAGCTGCGTAAGAATGGGCACACGACCGAAGATCATGTCGAGATTTACAATGAGCACCAGTCCAAGCAGCACCAGACCGAGTGTAATCCGGTTGAAGCAGGGCGGGCAAATGAAAAAGAGAATTGCGGCGATGAATACCGACACGCCTAAGCGAAACCAGCGGGATTTGAGCAGGTTCATAGTGTTCCTTCTGAGAAGCGGATGAGTACGAAAATAGAATAATTGATGATATCGAAGTAGTTTCCGTCCACACCTTCCGAAATAAGAGTGCTGCCGTTGTTATCTTCGATCTGTTTGATCCGCAATAATTTTGCCAAAATCAGATCGGTGAGCGAACTAATTCGCATTTCGCGCCAGGCTTCGCCGTAATCGTGGTTTTTATCTTCCATGAGGGCTTTTGCCTGTGCGGCGTATTTATCGTAAAGGGCGTTGGCTTCGGCTTCGGGCAGGTCGAGGCGGGTGTCGGCGGCCAGTTCGAGCTGAATGAGGGCCATGATGCTGTAATTAACCAGCGCCACAAACTCGCCCCGCACATCGTCAGCTATTTTTTGCGTGCCTTTTTCCTGTATGGTGCGCACGCGGCGGGCTTTGATGAAAAGCTGGTCGGTGAGCGAACTCGGACGGAACACCCGCCAGGCCGTGCCGTAATCGCGCAGCTTTTTGGCGTAGATGTCGCGGCAGATGGCTATACTTGCGTCGTATTGTTGCGACGTGTTTGACATAACGGAATAAAGGAATGACGAAGCCCGAAGATACGCACTTTAAGCTCACCGCAAACGGCCGGGTGCTTGCTTTGCAAAAGCCGGTGGTGATGGGCATATTAAACCTCACGCCCGACTCATTTTTCGATGGCGGGCGCTACACCACGGCCGATGCGGCGCTGGCCCAGACCGAGCGCATGGTGGCCGAAGGTGCGGCCATAATTGATCTCGGCGCGGTAAGCACACGCCCCGGCTCCCAGGCACCCGACGAGGCCGAGGAGTGGCGGCGTATTTACGAAGTGTTGCCCCTGCTTCGCCGGCGTTTCCCGCACATCTGGCTTTCGGCCGATACGTACCGGGCTTCGGTGGTGCAGAAAGCTGCTGCTGAGGGCATCGACATGATTAACGATATTTCCGGCGGCGGCATGGATGCGGCGCTGATGCAGGCCGTGGCACAAACCGGGCTGCCCTACATTCTCATGCACATGCAGGGCACACCCGCCACCATGCAGCACGAGCCACACTACAACAATGTGGTGGCCGAAGTGAGCCGGTGGTTCGATGAAAAAATCGCTATACTGCAAGCGCAGGGCATCACGCAACTAGTGCTCGACCCCGGTTTCGGATTTGGCAAAACCGTTGAGCATAATTTCCAGTTGCTGGCCGCACTGCCTCAGTTTGTGCAAAAAGGCTTTCCGCTGCTGGCCGGCATCTCACGCAAGTCGATGCTTACCAAACTCCTGAGCATAAAAAAAGAAGAAGCGCTCAACGCTACCACCGCTGCAAATACGCATGCGCTGCTGGGGGGCGCACACATTTTACGCGTACATGAGGTGAAAGAAGCCGTGCAGGCGATAGAAATTTTTGAAGCGATAAAGAAGTTCAGCTGATTCTGAATTTCAATTTTAACTATTCAAATAATCAAATAACAAAAACGTCCCGGACAATTCTGCCCGGGACGTTTTTATTTATTTGCTGTTTACAGGTTGATATGCAAACCAATGCTGTAATGGTTGAGTGAAGGGCCGGCGTTATCGCGGAATACTTCAGAAAGGGCGTAGTTTGCAAAAAGTGTGTATTCGCCATAACCGATGCGGGCGGTGAGTCCGTAGCGGAAAGGATTGATGTTGAAATCATCTTTCACTTTGCGCTCCTGCGTTTGTCCGTCCATTTCATATTCCTGCTTCAGGCGGTTTTCAAACACATTGTAGCTGAACAAACCGCCGGCGGCTACATGGAAAGAGCGGTGGTGATTGTTGTTGTTTGTATTAAATTCAAGCATGAGCGGCACATTCACATAAAACATTTTCAGTTTGTTTTTGGTGTAGTCGCGTGTTTCAATGGTTGCTGCAACGCGGTTGGTATCGGCAATAAGGCTGGCGTTGTTGCGGAATGCGTAGCTGTTCCATTCCATGCCGAAACCGGTTACCAGATTTACGTTGTTGCGGTAAATGTGAAAATTATGCTGCCAGATGTTCAATGCAAACACATGCGAACGGGCGTAATCGAGTTCAAGGAACTCATAACCGGCAGGCAGACCGAGTGTGCGCTGCGGATTGGCAAAGCCCACCATACCTATATCCAATCCCTCCCAGAAGTGATAATTGTCTGAACGGTCGTAACGGTATGTTTTGGTAGAATCATCGCAGGCCGCAAAAGCGGAAGTTCCGGAAGCAAAAAAGGCGGCAGCGAGAAGCAATTGGCGTACTACTGATTTCATGACTTTATTTATTTAAGTAGTTAGTGTCGGTTTGTTTTGAATGTGACGGGGAGGTTTTGCCATAAGTTACAGCCGGGGGCTAAATTTTTTAGCTTGCATTGCCGTAAGCCTTACTTGACGCATCTTTGCAGTCATGAACAGAAAGCTCACCACCGGGGAGATGGGGCGAAAATCAGTTGATGAATTTCGTCAGGCCGGAAAAACACCATTGATTTTTGTGCTCGATAATGTGCGGAGTGCGCTGAACACAGGTTCTGTGTTTCGTACGGCCGATGCGTTTCTGCTTCATGAACTGGTGTTGTGCGGCTACACGGCCACACCGCCCCACCGCGAATTACAGAAAACCGCGTTGGGCGCTGCCGACACGGTGAGCTGGCGGCATTTTGAGCATACAGCTGATGCTGTGGAACAACTTAAACAGGAAGGCTGGACAGTAGTTGCCGCTGAGCAAACTGCACAAAGCACGGCTCTGGACCAATGGCCGGTAACGCCCGGACAGAAACTTGCCGTTGTATTTGGCAACGAAGTGGAAGGCGTGCAGCAGGATGTAATTAACTGCTGCGCTGGCACGCTCGAAATTCCTCAGCACGGGGCCAAGCATTCGCTCAATATTTCTGTTTGTGCGGGAATAATGGCATGGGAACTCAGCCGAAAACTGAATACGCAGTAATTTACACATAAAGCCCCGGCAAAAGCGCGAAGCAGGCTATTGCGAGTTATGCATCCGATTGTGCAGTATGCTTTGCAAACGGGGAGTGGCAGCAGGTGGGGGTGGTGTTTGCTTTTTGGCCGGCACAGAATCACTGCCTGCTTTTGCAGCAGCGCGCAATGAATCACGGCGTGCGGCCTCACGTTCGGCTGTTTGGCGGCGCTCTTCGGCGCGGCGAAGGGCGTAATACTCGTTATACATCTTTTGCAAATCGCCGTTTACTTTGGCGGTGTATTCTTTATCGTAATCAAAATCCTTGCTCAGCGGCCGGTAACGGATGCGCGAAATCGGTTTGCTCAGCACCGATACATCCAGCTTTTCAATCTTCTCGAAAATATCAATATTAAAGGTAAACGTAAATACTTTCCGGTCTTCGGCAGGTACATACGTTTCCACGCGAATTAGTTTTTTCACATAGCCCGGTTTGGAAATGGAAATGGTAAACGAGCGGCCAAGCGGAAGTTTAAACGCCAAACGCCCCTTGCTGTCTGAAAACCCTTCGATGCAAACCTTGTTTTGCTGGTTTATTACTTGTACAACAGCACTATCAAGTACCTGTTTTTCGTCGTCGCGCTGTTCGCCTTTCCACTCCATAATTTTTCCGCGCAGTTCGAGATAATATTCCGCATCACCCAGTAAGGTGTCGGGCAATAAATTTGCTTTTGCATGAAGCCGGGTGGTGCTTACGAGCGCGCATAGCATTAGCAACGGCAATAGCCGCTGTAAGTTGCTGAGGGGCAGTTTTTTCATGGGTCGGTTCCTTATTGCAAATATACCAGCCATGGTTATGGTTTTAACACTGATCATAGGTATTCAGTGAAAACCAAATTGATGCCCAAAATTAAATAATTGATAATCAGCAATTTAATTAGTCGTCTCAATGTCTGATTTTCCCGATTTCGGAAAGCTGTCTATTTTCTGGCCAGCCAGTTTTCAAATTCGGTGAGCGATTTAGCGTTGAGGCAATGTTCGGCGGAGAGCATGCCTTTGCGGGCGGCTGCCACGCCCCACTGCACATCGCGCAGGCCGTCTGTGGCGTGTGCATCGGGGTTGATGCTGATAAGTACATTTTTTTCGAGGCAATACGGAATCCAGCGCCAGTCGATATCGAGGCGCCAGGGATGTGCATTGAGTTCGATGGCTACGCCGTTTGCAGCACAGGCGTCGATTACCATTTCGTGGTCTATCGGGTAGCCCTCGCGCGAGAGCAGGAGGCGGCCAGTGGGGTGGCCGAGAATGCGGGTGTATGGGTTTTCGATGGCTTTGAGCAGGCGGCGTGTGGCTTTTTCCTTATCCATTTTCAGGCCGCTGTGTACCGAGGCCACAATGAAATCGAACTGTTTCAGCAGGTCATTATCGTAGTCGAGGCTGCCATCGTGCAGAATATCGGACTCAATGCCTTTGAAAATTTTAAAGCTTCCGTTGTATTGTGCATTGAGGCTGTCTATTTCGGCAAACTGTTCAAGCACGCGTTCGGGCTTCAGGCCTTGCGCATAGAAAGCCGATTGCGAATGGTCGCAGCAGCCGTAGTAGCTGAAGCCGAGTTGCTGAGCGGCTTTTGCCATTTCGGCCAGTGTGTGTACGCCATCGCTGTAGGTGCTGTGGTTGTGCAGGTTTCCGCGCAGGTCGGCTACGGTAATGAGCGTGGGTAGTTTGCCGGCCGCCGCCAGCGCCAGTTCGCCGCGTCCTTCGCGGAGTTCGGGGGCAATTTCGGGCAGGCTGAGCGCGGTAAAGATTTCGGCTTCAGTAGTGGCTGCGGGCGGTATGTGCAGCTGTTGCCGTTCGAGCTGCAGCAGAAAATCGGGTGCGGCAGTGGTGCGGAAAAGCACGGCTGCAAATTCTTCCGCTTTACAGATGTGCACCGTAACCGGCAGCTGAAGAGTGTTAGTGGTGAGTTCGTAATTCACGGGCGCATCGGTTTGCGCCACCAGTTCAATGCTGTCAATCACTTCCACGCAGCGGCGCACGGCACCTGTAATTTCCACGCGGGCAATGCCTGAACTGAGCAGTGTGTTTTTTACGGCTTCGGCTACAGGCAGGGCAGAGGCGTAGTGAAATTTGCCCCTGCTGCTGAGCTTGAACTCAATGGCTTTTTTTACCTGCTCCTGTGTTTTGGCACCGAAGCCCTTGAGGTCAGTCAGCCGGTTTTCGAGGCAGGCGTACAAAAGCTCACCCGGCGATTCGGCACCGAGTTCGTGCCAGAGCTGCGCCACTTTCTTGGGGCCTATGCCTTTAATATCGAGCATTTCCACCACACCCGGCGGCGTTTTCTCAAGCAGTGCCGCAAGCTCGGCCGTAGTACCGGTGTGCTGAAGCTCCACAATTTTTGCCGCAATGCTTTTGCCGATACCTTTAATCGCCTCCAGCTCTTCAAGCGATTTTCCGCTCAGCTCCATATTGGTTTTATCAAGCGTGTAGGCAGCACTGCTCAGGGCTTTTACCTTAAACGGATTTTCGCCGTGCAGTTCCTGCAGCTGTGCGGTAAGTTTCAGGGCTTCGGCTATGGCTTCGGTGGTCATTTATTTTTGATTGCGATGTGTGGCAAAGATGCAGAGTTTTTGATTGACAACCGAAATTCTCACCGTTCAATACCTCTTACAGAGAATAAGTGAAAATAGCCACTTACAAAACAGGGTTATATTTTCTCCCAGCCAGTTGTATCTTTAAACAAAAAATAACCCTATGAGATAAAACAAATCACTTTTACTGTTTCTAATAGTGATTTGAGAAAGTACGCGGGCTTTTTCAATTATTTAATCTCAATACTTTCGGTAGCGAGAGGATGTTCAAAATTCAAACTATGAAAAAAATAATATCAATAACGTGTGCATTAATTGTTGTAAATATTTGTAAAGCACAGTATGTTCCTATCCCCGATACGGCATTCGTTAATTTTTTACAGAGTACGTTCCCACTCGCTATGGCTGGAAATATGATGGATACCACAAGCCCATGGATAATAAATCCTGGGGCAATTTTTATTAATAATTCAAATATTAAGGATATTACAGGTATAAGATATTTTGATAATTTAACTGTATTGGATTTGAGTCGAAACGATTCTCTGCGGCGTATTTCTGAACTGCCTCCTTCTCTATTAGGGTTATATCTATACGATACGCCGATTGATTCATTACCTGCATTACCTGCAAATCTTATAAATTTAGAATTACGGAATGCCAACATAATTAATTGGCCTGCATTTCCGCCTAATTTATCTACTTTTGTTTGTGATACTTGTGGTCTTTCTGTTTTGCCGCCATTACCCACCACCCTTGGGATACTTCGGGTTGTTGCTAATTCATTAACATCAATTCCGTCGACATTTACATCATTAATCGGATTGAATGTAAGTGATAATCAACTTACTAGTCTGCCTCCACTGCCACCAACTTTAACAAGTTTTATATGTTCTGATAATCAATTAACCTCTATCCCAGCTCTTCCACCACCTGTATATGGGTTTGATTGTTCTCGTAATCCAATTAATGTACTGCCTTCATTATCGATTGCTTTACAAGGGCTTTCTTGTAGTGGATGTGGGTTAACCAGCTTGCCTGCACTGCCACCAAATGTTGTAGTGCTGGATGCTTCAAATAATTTCATACAACAGTTACCTGTATTGCCTAATGGTATTCAACATCTTCTTGTTTCTAACAATCAAATTACATCGCTCAGCTCACTTCCTCAGAGTTTAATTAAATTAGATTGCTCCAATAATTTAATTACACAGATTGACTCTTTCCCACAAAATTTGTACTACTTGGATTGCAGTAATAATCAACTTGGTTGTTTGCCTCAGTTACCGGATCGTGTAGGTTTTGAAACAGGCCGATTGCTTCCCAATCCAGTAGTTTGTTTACCTAATTACACAAGTTGGATGGTTGGCGAACCTTCATTATTCTCAATTCCACTTTGTTTACCTATGAATGTGAATAATTGTCCAACAGTGAGTGCTATTTATGGCTCCACTATTTTAGATATAAATAATGATTGTATTGGGGATAACAATGATTCATTATTAAACGGAATTCCATTAACTCTGTACAACTCTGCTGGGACCCAGATCGCTCAAACATCGTCGTCAACAATTGGGAATTTTATTTTTACGGTACCGATTGGTGCGTATGAACTCTCTGTTGATACAACAGGATTATCCTTTTTTAATTCATGTCCCGGCGGCTTAACCCGGAATTTATCACTTACAACATCAACGCCAATAATCCAAAACGAAAATTTTCAGCTTTTCTGTAATGGGAGTTATGATCCGGGCATAAAGACTGGAATAAGAACAGGCTTGGTATTTCCGTCTTTGAATCATGAAGTCAGGTTTGTGGCAGGTGATCTTTCTCAACTTTACGGTGCTTCGTGTGGTGCAGGAAATTCAGGTCAGATAATTATAAATTTTACTGGGGCAGTAAGTTACCAAGGTAATATTCCAGGTTGTCTGATACCAGTAGTTTCCGGAAACTCACTCACATATAACATCTCTGATTTTGCATTTTTTGACACTCAAAATGCGATAGGACTTATCTTTCAAACTGATCAAACCGCACAGATTGGAGATACTATTTATTTTTCAGTAATTATTTCGGGTACCGGCATAGATGCTAATCCATCCAACAACATATTTTACTTCGAATACCCGGTGGTTAATTCGTATGATCCAAATATGAAGGAGGTTTTTCCTTCTGTAGTTCAACCGGGCTATTTTGATTATTTACTATATACTGTACATTTTCAGAATAACGGAACGGCACCCGCATTAAATATTTCAGTTGTAGATGAGCTCAGTGCTATGTTGGATTCATCCACATTTGAATTTATTTCGGCCAGTCATAATTATACATGGACATTGACAGGTCGTAGATTAAGTGTTTTATTTAAAGATATTAATCTTGTAGATAGTGCTACTAATTATTCCGGATCACAAGGCTGGTTTCAGTTTAAAATTAAACCTTCGTCGGTTTTTCCCGGAGGCACAATGATCCCAAACTATTCAGCAATTTATTTCGATTTTAATCCACCAATTTATACTAATGTGGCTGAGGTGAATTATTCACTTCCGATAGGTATTAGTAATACAGATTTTCATAAAGAATTTATATTCTTCCCTAATCCCGCATCTGATAATATTACTGTTGTGTTTCCAGAATACATCGAACCTATTACACAAATTACGATCTCTGATTTTGCCGGCCGAATTTGTTTAACTGAGCAGGTGAATGCAACTGGTTCTGTTGTCGTTTCAACCGAGAAACTTGATCCCGGTTGTTATATCATAAATGCACATATAAATGGAATTCGCTTTTCGCAGCCAATAATTATTAGCAGAAATTGATTGTAAACTAAATCTGTTAATAACTCTCCAGCTGTGAAAGCCTTGCAAATAGTGTAAAAAATATACCCCGGGTATTTTTCCCGGATAATAAAATTTGCAGATCAGGAGTTTGTCATTGTACTTTGGTGCCAATCAACCCTTATACATATGCAAACCAGACTTCTTTTCTTGTTGTGCCTGTTTTTGGCGGGAACAATTTTGCAGGCACAAAACACAACTACGCCTCCGGTTAATCCCGATTCGTTGAAGAACGCAATTCTTCAGCAGTCTGATTCTTCTGTAAATGCAAAGCTGAATCCGATTATCTCGCAACTTCAAAAAACAACGCAAAGCATCAATCGTCTTGGCAACTATATTGCCCCTGGTCTTGATGCCGGAACGTTACTTACATCCGTATGGCTGGATTCTTCAAAAAATACAGAAGTGATTGAAGTGTTTAACACAGGTTCGCGTCTGAGTCCGGCAGAAAGGAAACAGGGTGGATTACAATCGTTCGTGTCTGTCCGATTAAATCAACGTGCCGAATGGCTGCGCGACCCGAAATGGCGAAAAGATCTGTGTCTTGTCATTAACGGCATGCCCCTGCCCGAAGTGCGTCCGCTGTTCTTCAACAACGATTCAATTTTTACGTTTTATCTTGAACGAGGTGATTCATCCACCAACCAGATAGCCTGGGATATCATCCAGCAAATTATTGATTACAAAATTACCCGTGATGTAAAACTTAGTATCGGTACACCGGTGCTTCCGGCGCTTCCTGTTCGGAATACCGACAGTACCGGCTTTACGTTTATCATCATTTACAAAATCGGATTGATCGCCTTTGGTATAGTGGCAGTAGCGATGATTGTTCTTTTGTTCCGCTTCCGTAAATCGCAGTTGTTCCGCACCTCTGCGGTTGACGAGACTGGCAAACTCACCGAAGGCATGTACAGTCTGGCCAAAGTGCAGCTGGCATTCTGGACTGTGATCATTATTCTTTGCGAAACCTATATCTGGTGCATCACCGGTGCATTGCCCGATTTGAGTGCATCTTCCCTTGTACTTCTGGGTATCAGCGTAGGCACCACTGCACTTTCCAATGCAGTAGGTTATGCGAATGAGTTGAAGCCTCAGCCAACCACCGGAAGTTTCTGGCGGGATATTATTACTGATTCTGCCGGTGTGCCTTCCATCCACCGCATGCAGATGGTAATCTGGACTATTCTCATCGGGTTTTATTTTGTGCGCGAGTCGTGGCTGCATTTCTCCATGCCCAATGTGAGCGAAAATATGCTTATTCTCATGGGCATCAGTTCCGGTACTTATGTAGCCTTCAAAACGCAGGAACCCAAAGGAAAAGCCACACCTGCCAATCCGGCTGCACCGGCCAATCCGCAGGATGTGAATGTAAATGACGACGAACCGGCCGCAGGCTGATAAAACCCCGTAAGCAATGAGCACTTCATTCACACAAAAATATCCCATTATTGCCCGCTACATTGATGCGCCCAGCAAACGCCGCTCAGGCCGACTGATCAACAAAGTGGTATTCATTGTAGCGCACGATACGGGCAACCCACGCTCCACTGCCGCGCAGAATGTGCGGTACTATCAAAACTCCAAAAACGACATGAGTGCTTCGGCGCACATATTTGTCGATGACAAGGAGATTATTGAATGCGTGCCTGCACTCACAGGCACGCCGGAAAAAGCCTGGCACGTACACTATAATGTAACAACCGATAATCAGCTCTATGGTGTAAATGCCAATGATTCGGCTATTGGTGTGGAGTATTGTTATGGCGGCACAATAAATGCCGATGAGGCTTACAACCGCTACGTGTGGGTGCTGGCCTACATTTGCTGGAAGTTTAATCTTGATCCGTCAAAATGCATCACCGGACATTTCTTTCTTGACCCGAAACGCAAAACCGATCCGGTGAGCGGACTCGCTCAAAGCCGCCGTACCTATGAACAGCTGCTGCGCGATGTGGTGGAAGAGTACAAGGAATGTACCGGTGCTGAGCTTCCCGCCCCCGAGCCTGTAAGCCAATGGCCCGTTTCACTTAAAGCCACCGTAAAACTCAATATCCGGAAAGACAAACCGGGAACACGTTCGCCCATTGTGCAAACTGTAGCCGCAGGCACGCTCCTCACTGCCACCGCCGAAGTAACCGGCGATTCCATTAACAATAACAACAAATGGTATGTGGATGCAAAAGGGAACTTTTTCTGGAGCGGCGGAGTAGTGAAGGTGTAAATTACGATAATGAAGAATAAAAAAGCGACCTTTTGGGGTCGCTTTTTTATTTAATATATATATGGTATATTTTTGGTTATCGTTGATAACAATATAAATATTAAATAGAACATAATTTTCGGTTGCAGTCGTTTGAAAACGCATAAATTCTTACTTTTTGTTAATTTGGAAAAAAGCGTAAACAAATAACTACGGTATCAACGAATTTATTATCTGTAAATTTTTGCCGTTTTTAAAATACTTAAAATGCTTATAATGAGCAAAAAGACGTTTTTAAAAGTGCCAAAAGGTCTGTAAATTTTTGAGAAAATTCCTCTTGACTTTCGCTTTTCCCGAAGCCAAATTTGCATTGTCAGTATGTACTGAGTAACCCCGGCTTCCAACTTTGTTTTTTTGATAGCCGATATTAAGTATCAAGTAAAAAGCAATTTCGTCATGCCCCTTTTATCAAAAGACCTCTTAAAAACCTTCTTCGAATCGGGCGATCGTCCTACTTCGGCGCAGTTTGCAAGTTTAATTGATTCGATGATGCACCTGTATGACGACAGGCATCGGATTGGTTTGCGTGTGTATGATGCAACGCGCTCATACATTCCAGGTGATACGACTTTATTCGACAATAGTTTGTTTGTGTGTACCACAGAAACCACCGGCAATTTTCAGCCAGCTCACTGGCAGCCGGTAATGTCGGCCGGAGCGGTAACATACATGGGTACGTGGAATGCGCAAACAAACACGCCTTCGCTCACAAGCAATACCGGTGTAAAAGGCCAGTATTATGTGGTTACGGTTTCGGGCAGCACTTCCATAAACGGCATCAGCGACTGGCAGGTGGGCGACTGGATTATTTACAACGGTAGTCAGTGGCAGAAGGTTGATAACACTGATTCGGGGGCATCGCTCACTGCGGCGCAGGTAGTTTTTACGCCTACGGGTGTAATTACCGAAACCAATGTGCAGGCTGCACTTGCACAATTACTGACGTGGACAACCACACAGCTTGCCGGCAAAACGGATGCATTTTCGGGCACTACAGGCAATGTGGTTTCGTTTGATGTTCAGCAGCGGCCGGTTGACAGCGGTTTGAGCTTAAACCTTGTTCCGCGTTTGAGCGGAGGCACAGCCACCAGTGGTAATTTCATTTCAGGCATGGGTGGTAATCAGGTGCAGGATTCGGGTGTAAACGCTGGCAGTTTTATGCTGTCATCTGCTACCGCTTCTGATATTCCGGCCACTGCAATGTCTCCGTTATCGGCAACCAATGTGCAGGGGTTGTTTGATGAAGTAGGAGGTTTGCTCTTGCCTAAAGTGACCGGAGCAGTGAGCGGTAATATTCCGCTTCTCACTTCCGTCGGCACTTTATCTGACTCAGGAAAAAAGCCGGCAGATTACATCGCTTTCAACAATACCACAGCGTTTACACCTTCTGCCGATTTTCATCCGGCTACAAAAAGGTATGTGGACGAAAAGGCGAGGAACAGAGTGATGATTCCATTTATGACCACCGGCGCAGGCACATCGGTTACCACTACAAGCTGGGCGCGTTTCGGTGTGTTTGTTCTTGGCGATCATGCGGATATGTATCCGGAGGCAACCTCTGTGGGAATTCGTGTACGATTTGCCTATCGCTTAGCGGCCTCTACTACCGGCGATTTTGCACTTTCACTTGATACCGCAGTTACGCCCGCCACGTTTGTTTCGCAAACGCTTACATCGCTGAGTGTAGTTACTCCCGTAACCCGGACCAATCTCACCGAAGAGTTTGTAATCAGCAATAATGCCAATACACTTATTTCCATAATTGGCCGCAAACCCACAGGTACAGGCACGCTGGCAATTCACGGAGCCACACTTTTTCTACGATTCTTTTAAGCAATAAATGATAATTCAGTTTTTGAGATGATTAATCAAGCCATGAAATTTCTTACGGATGAGTTGAACGACTACCTCGGCGTACAGGCCACCACGTTGTCGCAACCTCCTCAGATAAAACTTTCGAACGTAGCCGATGCCGACGGGAAGGTGGTAATTCCGTCTAACACGCTGGGTATTTCACTGATCAACGTAGAAGAAGAACGTGTAATGAAAGACCAGCGTACATCGGGCCGGGCGCTTAACGGCGATGTAGAGTATTTCAATCCTGAGCTGCGTTTGAATTTGTATGTACTTATTTCGGCCAATTTCATCGGATCGAGCGGAGGCAGCAATACCGTGGCGCCGGAATATGAAGAAGGGCTGAAACAGCTTTCGTATGTAATCGGCTTTTTTCAGGGGCGCAATGTATTTACTACTGATAATTCGCCCACGCTGGATGCATCGGTAAAAAAACTGATTGTGGAGTTGTATTCGTTCAGTTTCGAGCAGCAATATAATTTCTGGTCGGTGGTGGGTGCCAAGTATATGCCTTCGGTGCTTTACCGGGTGCGTATGCTTACTTATCAGGAAAAACGTGTGAATGGCGTGCAAACGCCTATCGGAACCATTGATCTATCTCTTAATCAGCGTTAGTTATGAGCATTCTCACCTATCATAAAGCATTCAGCATACAACTCCGGCACGAGTATTTTACCGATGAGTTTGCCGTAAACTCGCGCGTAAGCATTGAGCCAACTGCTTCGTGCGAAGAATTGCTTGCACGCGGACGTATGGTGTTTCGCAACACAGGCAAAGGCGCTATGGTAATGTATCGTTCCACATCGGCCACATCCGGCACACCTTCGGTGGAGTTGAAAGGGAAACAGATCTTCAACTTCAAACTGAAACTGAACGACACCACTGAATTTCTGAATGTAACCGATATGGATCTTGGAACGACCACTTATTCGCCCGAGAACCCCGTATTGTTGAAATACACGGCCAATCCGCCGTCATCACAAGTGTCGCTTTCGGTTGAATTTACGGATGGTTACCGTTCACCGCGTTTCAGTGAATTGTTTTCGTTAACCGGAGGCAGTAATACGGTAGAAGTGTTCGACATAACCGGCACACTGGTTCAAACACAAACCATCACCTCTGGCATTGCCGCTTCACGTCAGGTATTGATTGATTTGTCGGAACAGCCGGCCGGTTATTACGAAGTACGTTTTACAGATTCGACCAGCGCGGTAACCAGTCGCCGCTATTTTGTGGGCGATGATATTCAGGCAGGTGAAGTGCTTGCGATGATTTCTATCTGTTATCCGCTGGGCACACCGGCGCCCTTATACACCAACAATGCGGTGTTTGATTACGAGTTTCTGGCCAAACAACTGCCCTGGAAGTTTTACATACTTCCCCGCTTTATCGAAAGCAGTTATTTCGATGAAGGCAATAAACCTACTATTGATGTGACTGAACTAACGGTTGGTGCTCCTTCCATTGTGTTTGCTGCGCTTAACAATTCACGCCCGGTTTCGTCAATTACTATCGGAGGTATTAACCCGATAGTCTTTCAATCGGCACAAAATATTCCTTTGCGCGAAGAAAGGCAATACCGTTTCACATTGAACAGCTATAAAAACCCCACCAGTACTCAACTCATCAATTCACTTCCACAACCCGATCACTCACGCCCGTCATCCAATCCCGATGTAAAAGAAATTTTCTACTACCTCGACCGGCTGATGATTCCTGTATGATCAATTTTTCTCTGAAACTCAAATAACCCTGAATACCCCTGTAACCTCACTCATTTCAACGTAACTAATTCTATCACAATATGGCAATTAATCAAACCACACCCGGCGTGTATATCCGGGAAGTAAGCACGCTTCCGCCATCGGTGGCGCCGGTTTCTACGGCAGTTCCGGGCTTTGCGGGCTATACGGAGAAAGGCCCTTTGAATACGCCTACCCGCATTACGTCGATGCTTGAATTTGAGCAGATTTTTGGCGGTGCGTTTGTTGAGGATTTTAACGTAAACTCAACGTCACTTGTCGTTACAACAGTAAACGGAAATTCAGAGTACTGTTTGTATTACCATATGCAGTTGTATTTTGCTAATGGTGGTGGGCCTTGCTGGATATCATCAGCCGGTGATTATGACAAGAGTATTCAAACCCTGGTTTCTACAGAAATTGTAGCTGCGCTTGCGGCTTTTCGTCAAATTGATGAAGTCACACTTCTTGCAGCTCCCGAGTATGGTACATCTTCCACTTCGCCGGCAAACAGCTACATTGAAATGCTTAATCAGGCTTCCGCATTGCAGGACCGTTTTGCGATTCTGGATGTGAAGCACGATACAAATGCAACAACTTCTGCATCAGCGTTTCGAGGATTGTCGCTTACCAATCTCAAGTATGGAGCTGCTTATTATCCGCCGCTGAATACTGGTTTTAATTATCGTTATACTGATCTGTCGGTTAAAGTAACGGGTGTGCCCGCAATATTGGTTCCCGAATACAGTCGTCTTGATTTAATAAATAAAGGCACAGGTAATTCGCATAAAGTAGAGATTCCTGCTACAATTAATACGGCAACCAATACAACTGCATTAACAATAACTGTTGGCACTGTTACTGAGGTTTTTACTGCTGTTACTGATTTTGCAGTTACCAATGCCACAGTTGCCTATGATGCACTTACGACACTTATCCGTAACAGGGCTTCTCTGCTTGATAAAATTATTGTGGTTGATGATTACTCAGCACCTTCTCCCAATGATTTCCTTTTCGTAATCACAGCTGTTGGAAACGGAGTATCAGTTAATGTAACGGGAACTGGTTTGCTTGCCACTCAGGTAAATACGTTAACTACAAATCCGGCGCCTGTTACACTTGCTGCAAATCCTGCACTCTATCGTTCGGTTATTGCAGCATTGAACAAACAAACAATTACGCTTTCTCCCTCGGCCGCTATTGCCGCAGTTTATGCTTCTGTTGACCGCGACCGCGGTGTGTGGAAAGCGCCGGCCAATGTATCGCTCAACGCCGTAATTCAGCCCGCAGTGATGCTGAATGATGCTGATCAGAGCGGACTGAATGTGGATGCGGTTTCGGGTAAATCAATCAACGTGATCCGCCAGTTCTCGGGCAAGGGCAATCTGGTGTGGGGCGCACGTACGCTTGCCGGCAACGATACCGAGTGGCGTTATGTAAATGTGCGCCGGTTGTTCTGTTATGCCGAAGAGAGCATTAAAAAAGCCATAGAGCAGGTGGTGTTTGAGCCAAACGACAGGCAAACCTGGAATCGTGTGCGCACCATGATTGGCAATTTCCTCACCAACCTCTGGCGCGATGGTGGTTTGGTAGGCGCAACACCCGATCAGGCTTTCTACGTGCGTGTGGGACTTGGCGAAACCATGACCGAGCAGGATTTGCTCGACGGCCGCCTTGTAGTAAAAATTGGCATGGCTGCCTCACGCCCGGCAGAATTTATCGAACTCCAATTCTCGCATGTATTGCAGCAAGGCTAATTCAATTCATCAGTAACCAAATAAACTAAAATAGTATGTCAAACAACACAACTCCCGGCGTATATATCCGGGAAATTGCAACACTTCCGCCCTCGGTGGCGCCGGTGGCAACGGCTGTGCCGGCTTTTATCGGTTATACTGAAAAAGGTCCGCTTAATCAGGCTGTGCGTGTATCGTCGCTTCTTGAATATGAAGCCACATTTGGCGGCGCAAAGAAATATGGAATCACCGTTAATCTTGTTTCCGGTGTAATGACAGCTTCTTTGTCAACCGTTACAGCTAACCTGAAACACAACATGTACTACAGTCTGCAGATGTACTTTGCCAATGGCGGAGGCCCCTGCTGGATTGTTTCGGTAGGCAGCTATACCGACACGATTGATGCCACAGATTATACCGGCGCTACAGCCGGATTTAATGTCATCTCAAAAATTGATGAACCCACATTGCTGGTATTTCCTGACGCGGCTAATCTTGCTGCAGCTACTTATGGGCCAATCGTAATTAGCGCACTTGCGCAATGCAATACCCTTCAGGATCGTTTTGTGATTGCTGATTATGTAGGTGCTGATTTCGGTAATACTGACCTTACTGCTTATCGCACAGCAGTTGGCACATCAAATCTCAAATATGGTGCAGCTTACGGCCCTGATCTGAAAACATCGTTGAATTATTCATATGATGAAACAGGTGTTACACTCACCGGTACAGGCTGGCAGGGAACCGCAAATTCGCTGGATGATCTTTCGGCTGCCGGTTCCAGCACCAATCTCGATCAGTATGCCAAAGCGAAGACTGCAATTGCCCAACTTAGCGTTACACTTCCGCCTTCCGGCGCCATTGCAGGCATTTACGCTTCGGTTGACCGCGACCGCGGGGTGTGGAAAGCGCCGGCCAACGTATCGCTTGCCAATGTAATTGCGCCCACGCTTTTTGTGACCGATGCCGATCAGGGTTTGATGAATGTGGATGCCACTACTGGCAAATCCATCAATGCTATCCGCTCGTTTACCGGTAAAGGCACTTTGGTGTGGGGCGCCCGTACACTGGCCGGTAACGACAATGAGTGGCGCTATGTAAACGTGCGTCGCCTGTTCAACTTTGCCGAGGAGAGCATCAAAAAAGCAACCGAGTTTTCGGTGTTTGAGCCTAACGACCGCAATACATGGACACGCGTGCGTACCACCATTACCAATTTCCTCACCAATCTCTGGCGAGACGGTGCGCTGGTAGGCGCTACACCTGAGCAGGCATTTTTTGTGGCTGTAGGTTTGGGCGAAACCATGACCGCGCAGGATATTCTCGAAGGCAAGATGATTGTGAAAATCGGTATTGCCGCTTCACGTCCGGCTGAGTTTATCTATCTGGAATTCTCTCACAAACTCCAGGAGGCGTAATCCAAACCAATTCAATCAAGTAACCACCCTTCTTAAAATATCCATTAATTATGGCTAACGAAAAAGAATATCCGATTGCCGTGTTCCACTTCAGCGTAGAGTGGGGCGGAAGCCGTGTCGGTTTTACCGAAGTGTCTGGTCTCACCAAAGAAGTGCAGGCCATTGAATACCGCGAAGGTCACAGCCCTGATTACATCGTAACCAAGATGCCGGGCATGCAGAAAGTGAACAACATCACCCTCAAACGCGGCATGTTTAAAGGCGACGGCGAACTGATGACCTGGCTCAAAACCGTGCAGCTCAACAAAATTGAGCGTCGTGATCTCACCATCAGTCTGCTCGACGAAACGCACCAGCCCGTTATGACCTGGCAGATTAAAGATGCCTGGCCGTGCAAGGTTGAAGGTCCCTCGCTCAAATCAACCGGCAACGAATTTGCCGTGGAAAGTGTGGAACTCTGCCACGAAGGCATCAACCTTATCGTAGCATAAGCTCTCCCGAAAACACGCCGGGCTGCGGTACTTGCAGCGCAGCCCGCGTGTTTATCCGATCAAAAAAAATCTCTTGTAAATACTCATTCACATGGCTACCTCGTATCCTCCGGTTGGTTTTCATTTTAAAATCAGTTTTGCCAATCAGCAAATTTCAGACGGCAATGTCTCTTTTATTCATGCTCAGGAAGTAAAAGGGCTTTCTGCGACTATTGAAACAGCCGAGACAATTAAGGAAGGCGGGGAAAACACGTTTGTACACAAGTTTCCCGGCCGGGTAACCTATTCGCCGATTACAATTGTAAGAGGTATGGTGTCGGGCTCTGCATTTGTGGACTGGGTAAAAAAAGCGGTGGAGCGTTATCAGTTTAGTCCGGTTGATTTGTTGGTTACGTTGCTCGATGAGCAGCATCAGCCATTAGAGTACTGGTATGTGGTAAATGCTTACCCGTCAAAAATAAGCACATCCGATTTCAATGCACAGGATAACAAAATTGTAATTGAAACGCTGGAACTTAATTATCAGTTTTTCCAACGGGGTAATGCAACCGGAAATAAATTCTAATCCTCGGGAATCCAATTTATTCAGCAAACTCTATAAATCCCTTATTCTATGCCGGTTGAAATACGCGAATTGATTGTAAAGGCAGTGGTGAACAACGAGGAGTTGAGCACTTCACCAAATGCTGTTGTAGTTCAGGCTGATCAGGCAGGCTTGATTGCCGAAGCAGTTGAACAATTAAAAAGAATGATGTCAGACTCTAAAGAACGATAAACGATGGCTAACCTTCCTTTTACTGATGCAATGTCGCGCAAGCTGGCGAAGATGACATTTATTCGTCTGGATTTAAAGAGTAGTATTTCCGGATTGAAGAGTGCTTTTGATGTTAAGTCATTTATTGAATCTGTGCCGGTTACTGGTTCACCATTCGATTTGTCTGATAAAATTAAATCGCCGGTTTTCACAGTAATGTACAACCCGGAATCATTCACGAGAAAATTAAAGAAAGAGGTAAGTAACAAAGATCAATCAGGGCCTGGGAATAAAACTGAATCTGAACAGATAAAACTCCTGAATGATGAACTTTCATTTAAACTCTTTTTTGATGCAACAGGTGCATCACCATCCGCCGGTATTGCCGGAAAAACTATTTCTTCGGCGTTGGCCGGTGCCGCCAATGGTGTGGATATACTGATTGAACAGTTTAAAAAAACTGTATTTGACACGGACAACGGTACACACACGGGAGGTCATGTGCTGATTATTTGGGGAGTGAACCGGTTTATGGGAAGAGTTACTTCGATGACCATTAACTATAAGTTATTTGATCGGGTTGGCAGACCGATCAGAGCAGAAGTGGATGTAACTGTTTTAGAAGATGATCCTACTGAAAGAATGAAACTGAAGGACATCTTTAATTCTCCGGATGTTACTAAAACATATACAGTAAAAGCGGGCGACACCCTTCCGCTCCTCGCGCAAAAAATGTACGACGATGAGTCGTTGTACCTCGAAATAGCCCGTATCAACGGACTCAGAAATTACAGGAAACTTTCTCCCGGACAGGTACTCGTATTTCCGCCCATAAAGAAGGAGGATTTGTAAGATGAATGCCAGTCGCAAAATACCCGGACATGAGAATCTTCATTTACCCTCAATGAGGGTATTATTGGGATCAAAAGATATTACACTTAAATACGGTATTGTTTCTGTATTTACCAGTAATCAGGTAAATCGTATTCCGCAGGCTACGCTTGTGTTGCATGATGGTAGTGCAGCAAGTCAGAATTTTGAACTGAGTGCAACCAACGAATTTGTTCCAGGTAAAAAAATAACGATCAAATTGGGCTATGCCCAACGTGAACAAACCGTTTTTGAAGGCATAATAATTAAGCACAGCATTAAAGCGCCGCTTAAAGGGAATTCCACACTGGTGCTCGAGCTGCGCGATCAGGCGGTGAAAACAACTCTGGTTCGTAAAAACAAAGTGTTTACAGCTGCGAGTGATACACAGATCATTACAGATCTGGCAAAAGCCTCAGGGCTGAAAATAGCTTCGGTGGATGCATCCGCACTGGTACACAAGGAAATGGTGCAGTACTATTGCAGCGACTGGGATTTTATGCTTTCGCGGGCTGAGGCCAATGGCTGGTTAGTGTTTGCGCAAAACGGAAAGCTGAGCGCAGGTGCTCCCAGGTGGCTCAATGCTGCACTGCCTAAACTCACTCTGGCTTACGGCGATAACATTGTGGATTTTGAAGCCGACATGGATGCGCGCGATCAGTATAAAAGTGTGAGTGCGAAGGCATGGAGCACTGCCGAGCAGAATGTGCAGGAAAAAGATGCCCGCGCAGTACCCGCTGCCGAACAAGGTAATCTTTCAGCCACGGCGCTTGCTGATGTATTTGGCTCAGAGCTGAAGTTGCAGCATACCGGTAAGCGCGGCAAACTCGAATTGCAGGCCTGGGCCAATGCCAAACTCATGCGCAGTCGGCTGGCGAAAGTTTGCGGGCGTGTGCGGATTTATGGCACATCAGCCATTGAAACCGGCGATTTTATTCTGCTGCAGGGTCTGGGCAAACGTTTCAACGGCCCGGCTTTTGTGTCGGGTGTGGTGCATAGTTTTACGGCCGGCAGCACCTGGGTTACGGATATTTCGTTTGGCTATTCGCAGGAAGCATTTGCCGTGCGTTATGCCACGATAAACGACAAACCCTCGGCGGGTTTGCTTCCATCAGTAAATGGTTTGCTCACGGGCATTGTAACCAAAATTGAAAACGATCCTGAAGGCGAATACCGTGTGCAGCTTCGCATTCCGGTAATCAGCAGCAGCGGCGAAGGCATCTGGGCACGTATTGCACGCGCCGATGCAGGAAACGGCCGCGGAATGATTTTCCGCCCCGAAGTAAACGACGAAGTGATTGTGGGATTCATAAACGATGATCCCCGCGATCCTGTTGTACTCGGCATGCTGCACAGCAGTAAACTCAATCCGCCGGCCGATTTCAGCCACAGCGATGCGCAAAACAAACTGAAAGGCATTGTCACAAAAAGCAAAATCAAATTGCTTTTCGACGATGAAAAGAAAACCGTAACCGTTTCCACGCCTGGCAAAAACAGTATTGAAATCAGTGATGATCAGAAAAGCATTACGCTGAAAGATCAGCACGGCAACAAAATTGTGATGGATAAAAACGGCATCACAATGGAAAGCAGTAAGGATTTCATTGTGAAAGCAAAAGGCAATATCAAAGCCGAAGCCACCAACATTGAGCAGAAAGCAAAAACAAAATATGCCGCCGAAGGCAGCAGTACGGCCGAGCTGAAAAGCCCGGGACAAACTGTTATCAAAGGCGGAGTTGTAAATATTAATTAACCCTGTAATACGAAACAAGATGCCTGCAGCAGCCCGCATTGGCGATACAACTTCTCACGGCGGTACAGTTACCGGCCCGGGTGATGCTACCGTACTCATCGGTAAGAAACCTGCCGCTGTACTTATGGATACACACGTTTGTCCGATTGTAACCAATCCGCCGCATCCTTCTTCCACACCATTTACCGTGGGAAGCGCAACGGTGTTCATTGGCAACAAACCGGCACTCCGTGTAAATGCGGTGTGTGCCTGCGGTGCGCAAATTGTAACCGGAGAGTTTACAGTAAACATTGGTGGATAATTCAATCATTCGGAGGTATTTTATTATGGACGAACAGCAAATCAGAGAACAACTTGAAACAGCCGGCTTTCTGGGTCAGGGCTGGGCTTTTCCGGTTACTTTCCAGTCAACATCAGGCACAGCCGAAATGGTAAAAGGTGCCGAAGACATTAAACAGAGTTTACTCATTCTGCTGGGTACTGCGCTTGGCGAACGTGTATTGCGTGCCGATTTCGGTTGCAACCTGGAGAACAACATTTTTGATCCGCTTGAGTCGGGCTTTCAAACTCTGCTCACCGAAATCATCCGGCAGGCGATTGTTAAATACGAACCCCGAATCAGTTTCGATGCGATCGAAATTTATACAGAACCCAATGAAGGGCGTGTAGAGATTACTGTGAATTATACTATTTCATCTACCAACACACGTTCCAATATTATTTATCCCTTTTATCTGAACGAAGGCACAAACGTAGCGCAATGAGTACCGACTGCAACACCAAAAACACCCTGCTGCGCAACGGAACAAGCCAGCCGCAGCGAAAGCTCCGCGAGTTACTTCCCGATTATATCGGTGTGGACGAGCGCAGCATGGATGAACTGCTTGACTTTACCAAGCAGTTTGCCACCGAAATCCGTTTTCACGATGTAAACCTGCCGCTCAGTCAGGTGCCTTCCGCAAACTGGGTGAGCTTTTTCGATCAGTCGCTTAGCGATGATCAGCGTACAGCTCCGCATTTTGCTTTGTTCTCGGCTTTTCTCGAATTGTTCAGTGTGGCGCAAAACGATCTGAACGGATTCACCGAACGCCATCTCGATTTTTACTATCGCGATGTGCTTCAGCTCAACGAAAAGCCCGCCGCCGCCGATCAGGTTTTTCTGGTATTCAAACTTGCTGGCGAAACGGCGCAGCTGCTGGTGCGTAAATCGGCCGAAGCCGATGCGAAAAAAGATGCGCTGGGCAACGATCTGGTTTATACAACCAACAATGATGTGGTGTTCAATCAGGCCGAAGTAGCCGAACTGAAATCGGTTTTCATCGACCGTTTCAACACCACCGGTTTGCCCAATGCGCTGCCCAATCAGTTATATGCTTCGCCCGTGGCTGATTCGGCAAACGGACAGGGTGCGGAGTTTGATACAGAAGAGAAACGATGGAAAACATTCGGCCGTCCCACAGCCGCTACCATTTTCACACCTGCCGATTACCGGCCGTTTGGCGAACTGGGTTTCGCATTCGCCTCACCTGTATTATGGATGGCCGAAGGCAGACGCCGCGTAACCATTACCCTGAGCTTGAATCAAACCTACATCGGCAATCCTTCAATCGTTTCTCAGTTACTTGGTTCACCCACGCACTTCCCGGTAATTACCCCCACACCCGTAGCGGCCACGCGCCCCGAGCTTTTGCAGGTTATGTCGCGCCCTACGGCTCCGCAAGTGAATATACCTGTTACGGCGGCTACCGATACCACGCTGAGCAGCCTTGTGCTTGCACCGCAGCAGGATCCTGATGCGCAGATACAAAGCACACAGCAACTGCTCATCAATGCTCTTGATGTAAAATTCAGCGGCGAAAAAGAATGGCTGCAGGCATTGGTGACCAATGTGGTGTATAATCAGACGCAACAAAAACTAATTATCACGGTGTATTTGCCGGAAGGCGTAAAAGCGGTTACCGGTTACAACGAAGAAGTACTCAGCCAGCCTTTCCGTACTTCGGAGCCGGTGGTGAAACTTACTTTCCGGCAAAACTCGCCGGGCTATCCGCTGTTCTTCTCTTACCTGAACGGAAAAACACTTTACCGTGCCGATTTGCGCGTTAACGTAAGTGGTGTGCGTAACCTCATTCTGCAAAGCGATGAAGCCACACTTACACCTGATAAACCTTTTGCCCCATTCGGCAGCCGCCCGCAAATCGGTTCTACCTTTTATGTGGGAAGCCCTGAAGTAATGAGTAAGCATATCAGCCAGCTTAACCTTAGTCTGGTTTGGCATGGCCGGCCCGATAATTTTGCGGATTACTACAGTCATTATTCCCCCATCAATTCGCAGTACCGCAACAACGATTCGTTTAAAGTGCAGGCCGATCTGCTCATCGATCGTTCATGGCGCAACATTGCCGACAGTATGGATCTTTTTGCCGGTGAATTAACCACGCGCCGGTTCAATTTTGATAATACGCTGCCTTCGCTGCCATTCGACAGTGATACGCGAAGTGTGGAAGAATATACTTCGCTTACGCGCCGTGGTTTTTTGCGGCTCACGCTTAAAGGAAAGGATTTCGGGCATAATGACTTTCAGATGATTTATGCCGAGCGCGCACTGTACTTAGCGACCTTACCTGCAACGAGTACTGTAACCGACAAGTCGATGCCGCGCGAACCCTATACGCCGCTCATCAAGTCGATACAGATGGATTACACCGCAAGCGATTCGGTTGATTTTACAACCCAGGCAAATGCTACGCAGGCTTCGGTATTTTATCATGTGGAACCCTTTGGCGTAGCCCCGCAGGAGCGTAGTGGTAATGTAGCCGGCGTGGATGCCATGCCGTATTACGGTCACGAAGGCAATCTCTTCATTGGTTTGCGCAATTTGAAATCGCCGCAGGTGCTTACGTTGCTGTTCAAGGTATCAGAAGGCAGCGCCGATCCTGACGTGATGCTGGAGCCGCTTACCTTTCATTATCTCTCACACAACCGCTGGGTGAAATTTACACCGGCACAAATTCTTGGTAATACCACCAACAACCTGCTTGACTCCGGCATTGTCACACTTTCGTTGCCACGTGCAATGAATACCGATAATACTCTTTTTACCGAAGGTTTGGGATGGATACGTATTTCAGCTGCTCAAAACTCAGCTTCGCTATGTGATCTGATTGATGTGAAAGCGCAGGCAGTTTCCGCCACATTCAGCAACCGCGATAATGATCCGGCGCATCTTGAAAAGGCATTGCCTGCGCAAACCATAAAAAGTTTGCTGAATGATGACGATGGTTTGCGTACGGTAGAACAGCCTTACGCTTCATTCGGCGGTCATGCCGCCGAAACAGCCGAAGCATTCCGCATACGTGTGAGCGAACGTTTGCGCCACAAGCAGCGTGCAATTACGCTTTGGGATTACGAGCATCTTGTACTCGAAGCTTTTCCGCAGGTGTTTCGCGCGAAAGCCATTAACCACACACGCATGGAACCGGCCACCACGCAAACGCCGGCTATTTACACCGAACTTGCACCCGGCCATGTAGGAATGGTGCTTGTGGCCGATTTGCGCAACAAAAATGCAGTGAACCCGCTGCAGCCGCGTTTGCCGCTGCTCACACTTGAAAATGTGAAAAGCTATCTGCGCAGCATTATGCCGCCGCTGGCCGAGATCCATGTGCGCAATCCCTATTTTGAAGAAGTACGCCTTGCGTTTGATGTGAAATTCCGTGCCGGCTTCGATATCAGCTATTACAGCGATCAGTTGCAGAATGACATCCGCAATTTCTTTGCACCGTGGCTCAATGGTAATGCCGAAATCAATTTCGGCGGCCGTATTCATAAATCGGCGGTTATTGACATGATTGATGAGCTGCCCTATGTTGATTATATCTCCTGCATGAGCATGGAGCAGATTATTCCCGGCAGCACACCGGTAATACTGCGCGATATTGAAACTGCCGAACCCACACGCGCAGCATCCGTGCTTACTTCGGCAGCCCTGCACCTGATCAATGTGCTTGAAGAGGAAACCTGCGATTGCCCCGAAAACGATGTGCGTAATCCCTTCCCCGAATCCGGAACAACGATGGCACATTGCGGCGACGAAGATTTACAAACCCGCGATGGCATTGGCGCCGATATCATCAATACCGATTTCATTGTTGGTCAGAGCGGTTCGGAAGGAATCGGATACTGGTCAATCGAAAACAATTTTAACGTTCAATAATCATAACCCGCTTATATCATGGCAACCAAACGTAATGAACTGAAGAACTATTTCCTGAATGGTAAAATTCCGAATCAGGAACAATTTGCAGCACTGATTGATGATACGCTGAGCAAGACAGACGATAAGCTTACCATTTCGCCTGTAATTGTTGATGGCAATATTACCAACACGCGGGTTGGGATTAATGATGGCACGCCTGATACACCGCTGAGTGTTAAGGCACAGCCGGGAGGTATTGCACTTACGCTTAAATCGGCAGTAACCGACACTAATCATTGGCGTTTTCTGGTGAATCAGTCAACGGGCGTAACCGCCACAGGCCTCACCATTGCCCGTGAGGAAACCAGCGGAATGGTTCCGCGTATGCACATTGATGAGCGTGGTTTTGTGGGTATTGGCACACAAACACCGCAAAGCGTGCTAAGCGTTACGGCCTCTGAACTGAACGGCAGTATTTCCATCCGGATTAAAAATGCGGAGTGTAATAATTCGTGGATGCTTGCGCATACTTCGAGCGATACCGATACACTGAACGAACGTTTTTCGATTAACAGTGTAAACACTCAGGGTGCGCAGAACGAGCGTTTCACAATTCGTGAAAACGGAAATGTGGGTATTGGTACTTCTTTACCGATGGTGAAATTTTCGGTGGAAGCCAACCCGCAGCATCCCGGTGTGCCGGTGGCGCTCGACAATGTGTCAGGTGCAGTGCTGGTGGGTAATACCACGCAAAACCTTGCGCTCGATCCGTCGGCCATTCAGGTGCGTGTAACGGCAAACGGTACTACAACCGGTGCAAAGCTCAATTTGCAGCCGCTCGGCGGCGATATTGAAGTGCATGCACAGGGCACGGAAAGCCAAAAGATTATCATTGCTGCCAATGGGCGCACAGCCATGGGCGTGGCGGCAACAGCCAACAGCCGTCTCGAATTGAAAGGCTCCATTCGTTTGCATGAAGACCTCGACGAGACCGGCACTGATCGCCCCGGTACATTCCGTTTCCGCAATAATCTTTTCGAAGGTCACAACGGCAGCGAATGGGTTACGTTCAACACCACGACAGCTGCGCAGAATTACTGGCAGACTGTAGATGCCGTTGAAACCAAAATTCGTTTTGCAGGCGATCCGGATACAGGAAATGTAAACGTTATTGTGGGCAATGGTCCGCAGGCTGCACAGGCATTGGGTTCATTCAGTGTTTACACTACAGGTACAGAAGCATCAGCAGCCATTGCCGCCGCAGTAATCAATCACAACCGTACACATGCACAGGCCAATATTACCACATCTCGTTTTGGTCTGGCGCTGAATATGCCGGCTGCAGTTGCCAATACAAGCAGCGCCAGCCGAGACATCGGTCTCTGGGTGCGCACGTATGATGGCACTGTGCCACGCCCCGAAAACCGTGCAGCCGCTATTTTCGACGGCAACGTAGTGATTGGCACGCACCTCGGCACGGGCACACACATCGGGGCTGGCGGAAGTAATGTACTTGCCATTTCTACGGAAGGCACTGCACCTGCTGAAGCAAAAAATACAGCCGTACAGGTGTATGCCAAAGAAACAAGTAATGGCGGACAGGTGGCATTGCATCTGCTGAATCCCGGGCAGACCGGCCGTCCGGTAAAACTCTATGCCGCGCCCAAACTCACGGCCGCTGCTCCTGAGCCTGTGGATACTGGTAATCCCGAGCTCAATGCGTATATCGCCAATATGGTTGCACGCATTGCCGATCTCGAAGCGCGTCTGGTTACACTTGGTTTACTCATGCCTCAGGCATAAGCTCAAATTTCTGTTACACGCACATTTATTTACTGCTTATTCTCTTTTATTATGTCAGAACCGATCACCATTTCCGCATCGTCGCCACCGCTCGACAGTATGAATTACGACTTGTTGCGCGGTAAAGGGCTTGCGCATCTGCAGCGGCTTTCGGGTAAAATCTGGACCGATTACAACGCGCATGATCCGGGCGTGACCATTCTCGAAGTATTGAGTTATGCCATTACCGACCTGGGCTATCGTACCAATTTTGATATTCGCGATTTGCTGGCAGCCCCGCCTGCGGTGAACGATATAAAGAATTTTTTCACAGCGGCAGAGATTATGCCCAATGCGCCGGTAACCCTTCGCGATTACCGTAAACTGCTGATGGATGTGACTACTGATGTGCAGGTCACGTCAAACACATCAACTGTGGTGGGCATTCGCAATGCATGGCTGCTGAAAGCACGTAACTGTGAGCAGGCCTGGTATGCCGATGCTGTTGCGCAAACACTCACGTATGAGCCGCCTTCGGCAAATGCTGCACGACTTGTACCAATGGCTTTGTACGATGTACTTCTTGAATTTGACGATAACGAAGTGCTTGGCGATCTGAATGCCAATACCATTTCGCGTGTCATTACGTTGCCTGCTTCACTCAATATTGCAGCACCTTCGGCTCCGGCACAGGTTGTGAATTCGGGTGTGCTTCAAGGCATGACGGTGAGCATTGAAGCGGAGTTTCCACGCTGGGATACACCCGGCATCGACTGGAACAGCGTGGCGTCAATACGTTCGCGCATGGGTAATGCGCGCATGAGTTTTTCGCGTGTGCCTTCGCCGTATGAGGTGAGCTTTTCCGGGCTCAATGCGGCTGGCGATGTGGTGCTTTCGGTTACCGATACATCCAATCCCACAAACCCGTTTCCTTCGGCTACACGCAATGCGGTGTGCGATATGCTGGAGTTCTATATTTATGATTCGGTCACTCCGTCGTCGATGCTGTTTGAGTATCAGCGAAAGATAACAGCTATACATAAACTGGTGGACGCTGCTCGAAGCCGTCTGATGACCAACCGGAATCTCTGCGAGGATTTTCTGGCGATTCGTGCGCTGAAAGTAGAAGAAGTGGCACTTTGTGCCGATGTGGACATTGAAGCCGGTGCCGATGTGGAAGCTATTCAGGCACAGCTTTGTTACCAAATTCAGCAATTCATTTCGCCCACACTGTATTTTCACTCACTGGCCGAAATGTATGAACGTGGTTACACCACCGACCAGATTTTTGAAGGGCCGCTGCTGAGTTCGGGGTTTATTGATAATGCCGAACTGGATAAAGCGGAATTGCGTAAAGTACTTCGCGCATCTGACCTTATTAATATTATTATGGATGTGCCGGGTGTGATTGCTGTTCGCAATTTACAGATGGCAAATATTCCGCTTGATAACGACGATCAGATTCCGCAGCAGATTGTACGCTGGTGTCTTGAACTGGCTTTTGATCGTTTCTATGTACCGCGCCTGAGTGTGCCATCGTCGCAATTTACATTTTACAAAAACCAGCTGCCCTACAAGGCGCGTCTGGAAGATGTGGAGCAGCTTCTCGATAATTTGAATGTGTCTGATCGTCCGCGCCGTTTGTGGAATACACCGCTTGATTTGCCTGTGCCGCAGGGTACATGGGCCAACGCGGGCGAGTATGTAACCATACAAAATGATTTTCCGCGGTTGTATGGTATCGGCGAAGCAGGATTGCCCGGTACGGCAAGCGATGTGCGTAAGCTGCAGGCCAAACAGCTTAAAGAGTTCTTGCTGTTTTTCGATCAGCTGCTGGCGAATTATCTGGCGCAGGTAGCCAATCTCTGGCAGTTTTTCTCGCACGATAATACACGGACAGCTTCGGGCGATTTCACAATCAATAAAACGCTTTACAGCCAGCCGCTCATTAATCTGGTGCCGAATGCAGCCGAACTTTATTTCGACGGAGGTACGCCCACTGCACAGGCACAGCATGCGCTCGATCTTCAGCGTTTTACCGAAAGCCGCGCACAGTTTGAAGAACGCCGCAACCGCATTGCCGATCACCTCATGGCCCGCTTTGCCGAATCGTTCAGCGATTATGCCTTGCTGATGTATCGTATTGACGGTGCCCGTGCCGCCGATGAACTTATTGAGGATAAGTTTGATTTCATTAATGCCTATCCGAAACTCAGCAGCGAACGTTTCAACGCATTCAACTACGCCGACAGCAATTTGTATTATCACACCGCCAATGCCGCAGGCTTTGAGCAACGCACCTCGTTGCTGGCCGGCATCGACGCGTGGGCGCCTGAAGACATGTATTTCAGCAGCGACTATAAAATTGTAGGCGCTGTTTCGGGCGGCTTTGGTGTGCGTATTTTCAACGCCACCCTATTGCTGCTCGAATCGCCGGCTGTACTTAATACGGCTACCCGCAACGAGGCGGTGCTGCGGATGGAAAAGCTGATCACCTCAGCGATTGTACTTTCAAACTACAAATTAGTTGATAGTGCATCACTCATTGTAACCGACAGCGACCATTACAACCCGCTTGGCACATACAGCATTGCCGTGTGTGAAGGTGAGCAGGTGCTTGCGCTTGTTGATGCGGCACTTGCCCTGCCTGTGCCGGGCGCCGGTTTCACTTCCGGAACTTACGCCTACGCCATGGAGCAGATCAGGCTGTTGTTTGTGAATACACTCTTTGCGCATATCAATGCAGAGTACATGAACAACATCGGTGCTAACCGCCGCAATTTCTCCATCAACTTCGATCGTTATTTCATTAACGTTTCGGCCATTGCCAACACCACGGTTCCGGCCGAATGTCAGCCGGCATGGGATATTCAGTACACCCTTACCGATGGAGAAGGAAATGTACTTATGTCGGGACTGGTGCCTTTCTTAAAGCTTGATCTGAACGATACGCCCACGCCCAATCTCATCGACCGGACACTTTTCTGGCTGCTGCGTCTGGCAAAAAATCCGGCTAATTATCAATATGATCAAACCGATGAAGGGGTGGCGCTGTTTGATCTTTGCGGTGTAAAAGTGGGAACGGTAGTGAATACCGACATCCTTAGCAGCTATCTGGCAGGCATTCAGTCGCGGCTCAAATTCAGTATTTCTGATTCCTTGCATAATGACGGCAATTACCTGATGCTTCAGGCTTCGGATGCGTTTCGGGTAACTACGGCACCGGGTTCCGACTCGCGATTGTTTACTATTGCCGCACCGGTTACCACGGTGCCACCCAATCCGCTGTTGAATGATTCGTATGTGGATGGCCGATTTGAAAGCGCCTTCAGCTTTGCAATCACAGCCATTTCGCTCACCGAAAATTATGTGGAGCTTACCGGTGCGGATTCAATTCTGTTTGGCAGCGGCGATAAGTTTGTCATTACAGCACCAGTGGCCTTTCCATCGGCCAATGCGGGAACTTATTCCGTTAACCGTGTATTGCGTCTCAGTGCCACCGACTGCCGCGTGTATCTGAATGAGCTTCTTGCCTCGGCCACACTTACTTCGGGTCTTGCGGGCGAACTTTATTTCACCGCACCAGTTGTGGGTTTTGATCCTGCCATTAATGCCATAGTGGTTGAAATGCCGCAATGGGCAAAAGTAATTGAGCGGATGACTGCTGAAGTGACAGACAGTTTTTTCTCGCACGAAGGTATGCACCTGGTGGAACATATTCTGGTGCGTCCGAAAAATCGCTATACCACTACCGAGTCGCTTTCGGGTAATGGTTTGCTGCAACCACCTTCAAACGGCAGTCTGGGACAAATTTCAGTGTGTGCTGATCTTGCGGTAACTGATGCCGATCAGGCTGCACGTCGTTTTACGGTGGCCGGTAATTTTCTTTCGGTGCTGGTTTCCGGCTCAAGAATACGCATTACCGGTTCGGCAGTGAACGATGCATTTTATACGGTTGCTTCGGTAACTGTAAATGCAGGGAACACGGAAATTACCGTCAATGAATCGCTGGTTGATGTGGCTCCGCTGGGTTCGTTGCAGTTCTGGATTACAAAACCGGTTACTGCACTTAATGATGCCAATGCCACGCCTGCAAACGTAATGAAGTTCAGCGGAACGGGTTTGCCGGCATCATTCACGCTGCTTCCTGAAGCAGTGGTGGAGTTATCAATGCCGCTTACGAACAACGGTCGTTATACCATTGCCACCACACAAACGCAAACGGCGGGCGGTGAGTTTGAGATTCAGTTTCTCAACCGCATCAAACTTGTGCGTGATGCATTTCTCGACATCAACACCACGGCTGACTGTGAAGAATGCCGTTACACTGATCCGTATTCATTTGTGGCATCGGTAATTCTTCCGGTGTGGCAAGGGCGTTTCACCAATATTGCCTTCCGTAATTATTACGAGCGTTTGCTTCGTACCGAAGCACCTGCACATATTGTGCTCAACATCTGCTGGGTGGGGTACGAGGATATGGCTTTGTTTGAAACAGCCTGGAAATGGTGGTTGCGGGTTATCAATTCGCCCATTGCCACAGTGGCCGAAAAAACAGATGCTCAGATCGGTCTGGTTACCGTTCTCAAAAAAATACGTTCGGGCTATCCTGCAGGCACACTGCACGATTGCGATACCGACGATACACTTCAAAACTCCATCATTCTTAATAACTCCAACTTAGGCACGCTTTAATTCCGATCAACCATGAGTAACAATCTTCTTTCACGGTATCCTGTTTTTGAAAACAACCAGGTACTTACCAGCGCACAGCTCAATCTTCTGGCTGGTTATCTCGACGAGCAAACACGAATTACACGTACCCGGCTGATCGGGGTTGGTATTGTATGCGGCCTCGAACAATCGGTTTCGCCGGCAGGCAGTGATGTGGTGGTAAACATCACAGAAGGTAAAGGCGTAACTACCGAAGGTTTTCTGATTTCGATTACTGCTAAATCATTTACCAAATACAAACCCTATACACTTCCGGCAGGTGTAAGTTATTCGCCATTTACCAACGCTTCACTTGCACAGGTTGATTTGTGGGAGATGTATGAAGCCAGTTCAACGGTGAGTGGCACATCACTGCTTTCGCAGGCTTTTGTGGATGGCACTGGTCCGAACAACGGTGGCCGCAAAGTGGTATTGCTGTATCTCGAATGCAGCGATGTGGATTTGCGTTCGTGTCTTGGCCGCGCATGTGATGATCTGGGTATGGATCGTGTATTTACACTTCGTGCATTGCTTGCCAATGAAGCGGATGTAGCCAACATTATTCAGGCTGAAATGCTGGCCGATAACGTAACCTATCCGGCGCGTTTTGCCATGCCCGATGTGCGCATGCTTCGTCCGTTGTTCAGTGCAACCGGGCCGGAAGTAAGTAATTATTTCAGGTTTCAGGAAAAGTACATCAACGCCTTGCGCAGTGTGTATGATACTACCGGAAATTCGCCCAGTATTTTTGATCTTATCCGCGATTCGTACAACGTATTTCAGCCTGTTCTTCAGCCGGTGTACGGAAGCAATCCGGTAACTGCAGGCAGTATTGCCGCTTACAAAACGGTGTGGGACAATATCATTACCAACACCAATGTTACCGGTCCGAATTACATGGGAGCGCAGTATTTCTATGATTTTATGAAAGATCTGCTGTTGGCCTACAATGAATTCCGCGAAGCCTCTGCCGATCTGATGTCGCGCTGCTGCGTGGCTACCGGTTATTTTCCGAAACACCTTGTACTGGGTTATGCCGAAAATGATGGTGCGTATTCGGTAATGGATTACCGTACCAATTTCATTGCATCGCAAACTTCGCCCGGCCAGCATGAGCTTGAGCAGCGTTTAATTGTGCTGCACAAACGTATGATTCTGCTCATGGATGCGTTTAACGCCAACCTTATCCACAACCCGCGCGGAAACGAAACTATTCTCGTTACGCCGAGTGTGGAGAAGCAAAGCAACCTTACTGCGCGTGCCATTCCGTATTACTACATCAATGATGCAGTGCCTGTATCTTCCACACAGGGTGTAACGCTCGAATCGCACTGGAATTACGAAAATCTCCGCCGCGGTATTGGCTCGGGTACAGATTATCCGGTGCTGAGTTACAACAATTACAGCGCATCGCCGGGCAATGGCACTTACATTACCAAGCCGCTCAATTTTGATCTTGATCCGTATAATTTCCTGCGCGTAGAAGGCTATCTCAAAAAATCATACTCGCAGGTGGTTTCGGATATTGAAACAATTCGCACCTCTTTTAACCTTCCGTTCAATGTGGTTGCCGTGCGTTTGCAGGGGTATCTCAGCACAGCCGAAGCAAAGAGTCTTTGCCGTTACAACGATCTGGATGTGCAGTACCGCAGTTTGCGTGCGGAAATGCTGGCGAAATTTACACACTGGATTTCACGCGCTACAAATCTGCTTAATTATGCACAAAGCGGCGGCGATTTCTTTGATCAGTTGTTCCTCGAAACCACCAGCACCTCAAACCGCGCTTCGGTATCGTTTGGTGTTCAGTCCATCAGTTCGGCGCTCGACAATGCAAGTGTTACACAAAACAACAGTGCCCTGCGAACCGTTTCACCGGCACCCGCCAACTTCACAAACATATCTGTTCCTTCCAGTCAGAATGATGTGCTCACGAGCAGCAGTGCCGCTGTGGATTATGTAATCGCTTCGCTGCCTTCACCTGCATTGGTTGCCCCGCGCAGCATTGGCACAGTAATCAACGACTTGCGCACGGTGCTCGGATCGGGTGTGGGAATGATCCGTTACCTCAACAACCTGCTCAATACATCGGTATTCACCGAACTGCTCAGCGATTTCGATTTTGGTTATCGTCCCTCTGCTGTGGGTGAAAATGTACTTATTGCTGCACCCAACACACCCGTAACGGTTGATACCAGCTTTCAGCTCTCGTATCAGGCACTTGTGGCGCAGGCCGTGAATGCCAAAGCCAACCTCATGCTGTTGCTCGATGAAGTAACGCACACCCTTTCCGCCCGTTTGCCGCAGGAGTTTTACTTCAGTTTTGGTCAGTGGGTGAGTGAGCAGCTTTGGTTTTTAAACAGCATCATCAGCGATCAGACGTACCGCGCCCTTGAGCGGGTGTATTACAACTATCTGTACCGCGTAAGCTATGTAATGGCCAACGATCCTACGCTGCTGAGCAATTTTGTGGCGCGTCACCCCGGCATTGATCACAAGGCAGGTGTGCAGCCGGGCGGTACGTTTGTGGTGGTGTATGCCGGTCAGGATGTATCGTTGCTGAGCCAGAATGTGCAGAACAACAACAACAATGTGTTTGATCCGCAGCTGCGCCAGTCGAGCAACACCAACTCACCAAGCGTAAGTCTGGTAACCATTACCGCCAACCAGACCATTGCCGATTTCTGCCTGCCATACAGCGTAAACTGCGACTGCTTCTGCGAGGACATTCCCACGCCTTCTGATGCCGACCTGCTGCTGCCCACGTATGCCATGACGCAGTTCAACGATTTCCGCCCCGGCGACTTTGCCTTTGCGGATAATGCCTACGCGGTTCCTGTGCTTCCGGGTGCGAATCAGGCCACACAGCCGATCAACATCAGTGTTCGCCGCTCGGTGAACTATGACGAGACGTATGCGCTGCGTGTGTACGGCATCAACAGTCAGGGCCAGGCCACGCGCAACACGTTTGCCACGGCTATGGGCGGCACGGTACAAATAACCACCGTAAACGGCGAGGAAGTATTCCGCTACACGGCCCCCGCGCAACTCATCATCAGCGATTATTTTGATTATGTGTTTGAAACGGTTGATGGTGCGCAGGTAACCAAAGCGCGTTCAAACCGTGCGCGTGTGGTGATTTCGGTGACGGAGAAGTTTCCGCTTCCGTTGAATAATCTGCAGGTGAATCAGAATAATCCGGTGCAGTAAAAAAGAATAACCCCAAACAAAAACGCACGGCCGGAAGCAGCGGAGCACTTGCTTCGAACGGGAAAAGGGCTTCCGGCCGGCGTTTTTACGAATGAATTTTCAGTCAGCTCAGTTCGTGTATTTAGTCTGTAGTTATGCATCCCAAGTTTGAGCCTTTGTCGCAGCCGTTGCCCGGTAGTTTTCAGCCGCAGTATCAGCCAGAGTTGAATGAACAGGAGTTGGGCGGTGAAGAATTTACACCTGCCGGAAAGATTCCGCAGCAGTTGGTGCAGCGTGTGCAGCAGCGCATGCAGCAGGGCAAGAAGCTGACGAACCAGGAGATGCATTGGGCGTTTGCGCATGGCGGTTTTTATTTTCATCAGCGTGCGGGTGTGCATAATACGCGTATGCGGATGCAGGAGGAAGCGGGTTTGCAGCGTGAGAAGCAAAGTGAGGGTGTTGGTGGAAATTTAAGCGGGGAGAAGAATGATTCTTCGCAGGCTCAGCGTTTAACGGCTTCGCCGTTGTCGGAATTTAAAGCGACGGAGCAGAACGTGAATTCTTCGCAGGCTCAGCAAACAGCAGCTTTGGCAACGGCTTCGCCGTTGCAGGAAGTGAAAGAGGAAAAGCCCTTAACACCTGAGCAGCGCACAGAGGCGCAGAAGGAGAACGGACAGGTAACGCCGCTGGATGCGACGAAGAATGCGGTGGAGCAGCCGGTTGCGGGTGTGGTGCAGCCGAAGGCGGAGGAGACGGAGGAGGAGAAGAGGAGGAAGGAGAAAGAGAGCATTAAAGTAGCGGCTGAAAAGCACGAAGCACACGAGAAAGAATTTTTACCCGATGAAAATAATGCAGAGGTAAAGAAAGAGCAGGAGCAGAAAGAAGAAACAAAAGAGCAGGTTGAAGCATCGAAAAAAGAAGTTGAAAAGGAGAATAAAACACCAGAAGTAAAACCTGTTTCAGAAAATAGTAAGCCGAAGGAAACGGAAAAGAAACCGGAGGGTGTAGAAAATGCAGAAGATACTGATCCGGGTCCGGAAGGTGTGAAGGAAGATTATGAAAATCCGCCACCGGTGGCAGAACTTGAAATGAAGGATGCACAGGATGAAGCCGGTGAAGTGATAGAAGGCGATGAATTTACGAATAACAACCTTACCGGTTTAACCATTACCGCCCAGCAATTCCGCGATCAGGGTAAAGCGGCTGTTGATCATGCGAAAGAGCAGACCAAGCAGCGCCTGAGTGTTGAACAGGATGTGAAGAAACTGGAAGGCAAAATAGCGGCATCGGATAAGAGCTTAACCACGGCTGAAACCAATACAAACCAGCGTGAGAAGAATCTGAAAACGATGGATGCGCCGCTCAAAGAATCGAAAAATCGTGAGCAAAAAGTAGCGGGAGAAGTTGGCGTACATATCAATACATACAACGAAAACAAAGACGAAGCCGAAGATATGCGTCATGAATCGGCTGATATGCTTGGCGGGTCGAAGAAACACGAAGATCCTGAAGATGAAGATTCGGGCATGCTGAGTGAAAAGTATGAAGAACTCAGTTCAGGAAGCGCCACCATGGCCGATGGTATAAGCGGAGGCGGTGATACCGCCAAACGCCTGAAAGCTGAAGCAGAAGCTGCCAAAAAGAAAAATGCTGATTCGGCAAAACAAATACAGGACACGCAGCAGAAGTTGCAGCAGTCGAAGCAAAAGCTGAATGAAGAAAAGAACCGCAACCAGCAGGCGAAGAAGAATGTGAAAGAGGTGCGTGCCAAATTGGAGAAGAGCAAAAAAGATGAACAAAAGCTCACCAAAGAGGGCATGGATCTGATGAAAACCTCGTTTGATATTGAAAACGAGACGCAGCGGGCACAATACTTTTACTATAAGAATATGGCCAAAGTTTCCTCGCGCGAGAATTTGCTGAATGAGGAAGCTCAGGCATTTGAAGCCTCGCTGCTCAATCAGGGCGGTACGGATGGTTTACTTTTTAACTATGTAAAACTGGAAAGCGAAGACGAGCGCAATGCGTTTGTGGACAGCCTGAGTCCGACCCAGCGTGTGGAATTGCAAACCGCATTGGAGGCGTTTATGGCAAACTACGATGCGTGGGTAGCAGCCAATCAGGAGCAACTCATGCTCAAGGCCGAAGAAAAACGCCTTACACAAATAGATGCACACAATACGAACCGCACAAATGCGCTGAAGAAGCCGCTGCAACGTGTAACCGACAACCTGAGTAAGGTTGACAAGATTGGTTTGTTCTGGAGTTCGCTTACGCAGGGCTTAGATGCCATCTGGAAATCAATCACCAACATCACCTGGGCCGATGTGGGCAATTTTGCGCTGGCGATGGTGAATCCGGTGGAGTTTTTCAATACGGTATCGGGTTCGGTGAAAGCGATATGGACGGAGTTGAGCGACTGGGGTGGTTTTGAGAAGGATCCGGTGGGCATGATTTTGAAAAAGGGCTCGGCGGTGGGCGTGCAGCTGCTTACGATTTGCGGGGTGATAACTGGTTTGCTTTTTGTGTTGAGTATAGCGGCATCAATAGGCACATTCTTTACCGGAGGAGCGATGATTGGTTTGGCAGGCTGGCTTTGGAGCGCCACAGCCACTATGGGTACGGTTACTTTCTGGGTGGGCGTGGTAACGGCCGCGCTTAGCGTACTTTCCGGTATAAAGAATGCCTACGAGATGCACACGGCTAAAACGGCTGAGGTGTTGTTCCAGAACACGGCTGAGTTGAAGCAGGATGCGGGTAATACATCGATAGCGATACTTGCAATAATAGGCGGTAAAGGTCAGGTGAGCGGTGCGAAGCAGATGCTGGAGATGATTCAGAAATATCCGAAGACGTTTGGTAAGCGGATGTTTTTGGAGATGAAGAAAAGCTTTATGCGCAAACTGACGTGGGCGCCGCGCACGGTGGCGGCTATGTTTAAGAAGGACACCTGGAAGAGTTTGTATGCAAGTTTGCGGAAGTATTTGTCGCGGCAAACGGATGAGTTGACGGAGAATAAGTCTGATCGTGATTTGCGGCGAGATCCGGTGCGGGAGAATGTGGAGGATAAGAAGACGGGGACTAATAAGAAGAATGAGAAGGTGAAGAATGATAAGAATGAGACTGAAGACAACAAGCAGAAAACAGATCGTACAGCGGATGAGCAGAAGGCGGATGATAATTTTGAGAAGCGTGAGGGTGATGTGGATGATGCGCAGAAGAAGAAGCTGAAGGAGGATGCGGATAAGGATGTGCCTGACGGGCCGGATAGTGCGAATAAGCGCCGGGCGTTGTTTATGGCGAAGGTGATTACGGAGGCGAATGATAAGATTGATACGCCGGTGGCTGGTTTGTTGGCGGAGTTGGCTCCGTTGAGTGCGATGAAGGGTGTGCCGCCGTTTAAGGCGGAGGCGAAGGGGGATGGGGTTTATGATATTTGGATGAACCCTCCGGTTAAGGATGGTTATACGGACGGGGAGGAAGATAAGAAACCTGAAAAGCCTAATGAAAGTGGCGCTAGAGAAGCAAATGAGGAGGAGGTAGATAAAATTAATAATGATAGAAAATTATATAATGTTTCAAAGAAAAAGAATATAGCTAAATTTGAAGGTGAGATAGATGGTAATAATATAGATCTTGTAAGCGTCAGTGGGGAAAAACAAATTGAAGGTACTGTTGATGCCATACCTTTTGAGGATCAAAAATTAACTACTCAACCAACAAAGTCAGATAAATTGCAAAGCCCTGATGCGTTAGATAGAAGAGCCTATGATTCGGAAGCAAAAGGTTTGGAAAACCTTCTTAGCAGAACAAATCCAGACTCAAAAGGGAAAATTAGGTTAATCTCAGAAAGAAATTTATGTGGTTCGTGTAATGATGTAGTAAAACAATTTTCTAAATTAAGGCCGAATATTGAAATCGAACTAGTCTATGTTAAACCATATTACAATCCGCTATAATGGAAAATATAAATTTTAATAAATTAAAAGAAGCTATTTTTGTTGAAGATATTAATTTGATAAATGATATATTGGAAAAAATAACGCCTGATGAATTTAGCTTTGTCGATGAGAAGCTAAATACAAATGCGTTAAGTAGTGCAATAGGTACAAATAATCCTATTGTTGTGGATGTCATTCTTAATAATGGAGCTGATGTTAATTTCACTAAACCGGGATTCCCATTACCTCTTATCGAAGCCCTTGAAAATGCTATGAATACGATCGATTATGGCGATTCAGACATAGAAAATTGTGTAAATATATTGGAGTTATTACTAAAAAGTGGTGCTGATATTTATCGAAAAAATTATAATGACGTGACTCCATTAGAATATGCACAGAAATATTATCCTGCTGCCCTCGAAATATTTGAAAAATATAGATAGGATCTATTGAAAATATAGTATATAGTTTTGTGGGGAATTTTCTTTTGAAACACCAAACCACCTGAATCACCAGCCCCGATTACTCCCGCAGAAATTGCGGGAGTAAACCCCGCAGGGGAAACTATGCTTTAGTATTGTACAAAACACCCGAGGAGTTGCAGCGTAAAGCGGGAGCGGACGGAATTTTATTGCACCTAAAGGTTCGCTTCAAAATATCCTTTCTTTCATTTGGCAAACTACGATGCATTGATTGAAGCCTTCCCCCCCAAAAAACGCCACGCCCAAAACAACTAACTTTAACACAGCATATAAAAAAGTCAAAATTGACCGAGGTACAGATTTATCCCATGAACATCCTTGTCCTCTGCACAGCCAACCACAGCCGCTCGCCGGCGGTAGCCGCCTGGATTGAAAAACGCTGTACCCACTGCATCGTTCGCAGCGCAGGCCTCAACCATAAACTTACATCGGCCGCCAACGGCACACCTGCCACCGAAGCAATGCTGCAGTGGGCTGATCGTATTTACGTGATGGAACCCCGCCACTACAGCCGCATTGAAGAATATACCGGACAAAAATGGCTGGCGAAAATTACGGTACTTCATATTCCCGATGAGTTTGGTTATATGGATCAGCGCCTGTTTGCACTGCTCGATGCGCACGAAGTACTTGGCAGCCATTTTACCGAACATAGCTGAACCAAACTATTTTTGTGCAAATACAATAAACCATGCACCGGTTCCGACTGTTTAGCAAACAGCCGGGCTTTACGGGCATTTAATTATGTTTCAGAAACTATCAGCTTCTTCGGGTTACGCGGCGCAGAAATGTCCGGTTACAGGACTTGTGCTTGCTGCGCAAGGATTTGTTGTGCGTACATTAGATGCGGTGAGAATGAAACGCACAGCGCCCGATTCTGATACAGACACTTATACAGCGCCCCTGCCATCGGGTCTCAGGGCTGATTTGTTTTTGCACATAGCGCGTGTACCGGCGTCGCACTGGGACAGCCTGATAAAGCCCGACCAGTTTTTTCTGACCCGTTCGTTTTTGCAGGTTACGGAAGAAACGGCCTCGCCCGGACTTTCGTTCATTTATGCGCTCATTTACAAAGACGATGTGCCTTTTACGGCGTTGTATTTTCAGGTAGTGCACCTCAGCGCCGATCACATGGCCGGTATTCTGGCGCCGCTGGCTGTGGCCAAACCCCTGCCGGGCATTGGAAGCAACTGGAGCGAATGGCTGCGCCGTTGTCGCGAGGAAAATGGACTGCGCCTGCTCATTTCGGGCAACAATTTTGTGAGCGGCGAATACGGCATTGCTTTTCAAAACGACACAGACAAGCCGCTTGCATTTACCGCGCTGGCAGAAACCGTAAAACACATTACAAAAACATTTACCAGTCCGGTAAAAATTTCGGCAGTGCTTGTGAAAGACTATTACCAGCACGGTGCCGCCAAAGACCTGCGCCACCTGAGCCGTTACCGCTACCATAAATTCAGTGTAGAGCCCGAAATGATTGTGCCGCTGCGCAGTGAGTGGAAAAATTTCGACGACTACATGGGCGCTATGGTCAAAAAGTACCGCACCCGCACCCGCAGTGTGTTGTCAAAAACAGCGGCACTGCAAGTGGAAGAACTGAACAGCACAAACCTTACGGCCGAAATAGATCAGCTCTATGCGCTGTACACACAGGTAAACAGCCGCGCACGCTTTAGGCTTACCAAACTCACAGCCGGTTATTTTGTGCAAATGAAAACCGCATTCCCCGACTTTTTCCGAATTCACGTGTACCGCCTGCACGGCAAACCGGTGGCGTTCCGCACCTCTTTTCTGCTGCCCGGCGCTCAGGGGCAAAAACCCGCGCTCGAAGCACATTTTATCGGACTTGATTATGCGGTGAATAACGAGCTGCACCTCTATCAGCGTTTACTCTACGATTTTGTGCGTGAAGGTATTGATGCCGGTGCCCGGCAAATTTTCCTCGGCCGCACAGCACCCGAAATTAAATCAACCGTGGGCGCACAGGCCTATGAGTTAACCTGTTGCATCCGTCACCGCAACGGGTTTTCAAACCAGATTATCCGCCCGTTTATCGACTACCTCAAACCCTCGTCGTGGGTGCCCCGCAATCCGTTCGGCGAAACAGTGTAAAGTGTGTTTTCCCGAAAATAGAGGGGGAGCGAAACGGATGGAGCAATAAAATACCGTTCGGCTCCAGCCCTCACTGCAAGTCCGCCCGGCTCAAACGTAAAATTGCATAGCCGCAGGTGCGGGCTTTACGTTCGGTCTGGGCTATAAATTCAAACCACCTGTGTTCCAAAAAAAGAGCAATTATCCTGCTCAACGCGGCCTGCCGCCAGCACTTGCGCTTGTTACAGGTAGCTGATCCTTTCGCGGTTACTGATTCTGTCGCGTTGGATGACCCTGTCGCGGTGGCTGAGCCTGTCGCGGTGGCTGAGCCTGTCGCGGTGGCTGAGCCTGTCGAAGCCGCCGCCTACTCCGCTTGCCCTGCACGCATTTGCCGCAATAAGGGTTCAACCGGCATATCAATACATACCTCCCGGTAACTGATTTTTTACATACTACCAACTTCCGCTTACAAACACCTAAACAACGGGTTTTTGCTTATCTTGTGAACGTTCTCAACCAAACCGAACAATCTCGTGATGAAGCTCATTTGCAGGATTTCCGCAATTGCCCTTTTTTCTTGTTTTGCTTTTTCTCCTTTGCTTGCCCAGCAAGGTGTGCACGGCCCCCGCACCATTACGGCGGCCAACACGGTGGTCAATGAATACACGCCGCTTACAGCCAGCGTGGCCGCCAATGCCACCTTTATTTCCGTAACCAACAGCACGCTTAACGGCAATGGCCGCTTTACCGCCAACCTTGCCCCCGGCGATCTGATTATGATTATTCAGATTCAGGGCATTTCGTTAAACGGCACCCTCAATGGCACCATTGCCAACCCGGTAGATACGTCGTGGGGGCAGGTGCTCAACTACAACAACTGCGGGCGTTATGAATTTGCGCAGGTAAAATCAGTGCCCTCGGCCACAAGTATTGAACTCGACTGCGGATTGCAGTATTCCTATTCCACTGGCGGCACCAACCGCGCACAGGTGGTGCGTGTGCCGCGCTGGACCACACTCACCGTAAACGCCGGCGCGGGTATTACTGCCGACGACTGGAACGGAGCCGTGGGCGGCATTGTGGCTGTGGAAACACAGGGCAATATTACCCTCAATGGTACTATTGATGCTACCGGCCGCGGCTTCCGTGGCGGCGCACTGCTCGAAAACGTTACAGCCTTTGGTGTGGACAATATGGGTTCCACTGATCCTACCTACGGAGCCGAAAAAGGCGAAGGCATAGCAGGCTATCAGGCTGATTATGATCCCATGGGTGGCCGTTATGGCCGTGGAGCAGCTGCCAATGGCGGCGGCGGCGGATGCGGCCACAATGGCGGCGGTGGCGGCGGCGCAAACGGCGGAGTAACCGCAAACTGGCGCGGCATGGGCATAGCCGATCCCAATGCAGCCTACACCGCAGCCTGGAACCTCGATCCGCAATATGGCCTCAACTACCTTACTACACTCACCACCGCAAACTCTGCCGGTGGCGGGCGTGGCGGCTATTGCTTTTCCGACCAGAATTCAAATGCCCTTACCGCAGGGCCAAGCAACTACAGTGCAGCTCCCGTAGGCTGGGGCGGCGATGGCCGCCGCTGGCAGTCGGCTGGTTTGGGCGGAAGACCGCTTAATTACTCAACCGGCCGCCTCTTTCTGGGCGGTGGCGGCGGTGCCGGCGATCAGAACCAAAGCCAGGGCGGTGCCGGTGGCGATGGGGGCGGACTCATTTACATTATGTGTTACGGCAACCTGAGCGGTACCGGTACAGTAGTGTCAAACGGAAATAACGGCGCAAACTCGCAAGGTGCAGCACCATTCAATTCGTATGCCGGACGCGATGCGGCCGGCGGGGGCGGAGCTGGCGGCACCATCATAATCAATACCGTGGGCACACTTACCGGCGTTACAGCCACCGCCAACGGCGGAACAGGTGGCAACCAGGTTATGTCTGCCGGTGCCTTTTACCCCGGAGGTGTGGGCGCCATTAATGAAGCCGAAGGCCCCGGCGGCGGCGGCGGCGGCGGACACATTGCCATTTCTACCGGTGCCATTACCCGCACGGCAAATGGCGGCAACAACGGCACCACAAACTCAGGCGCGCTAAGCGAATTTCCGCCCAACGGCGCCATGCGCGGCGGTCTGGGCACTACAAACGCATCCATCACCAATTTCAGTCTGGCAGCTACCGGCACAAGCATCTGTTCCGGACAAACGGCCACGCTTACCGCTACCGTAAACGGTACACCGCCTTCGCCGCAGTCCATACTCTGGTACACGGCTTCTGCCGGCGGAAATCCGATATTTACCGGCAGCTCATTTACCACTCCCGTGCTTACCGCCACCACCACCTACTGGGTAGGCACTTGTCCGGGCACTTACCGCATTCCGGTTACCGTTACCGTTAACCCGTCGCCGCCAGCTGATGCCGGTTTGAACACCAGCATTTGCAACGGAGGCAGCACCACACTTACCGCCACCGGCGGCGGCACGTATGTATGGAACGGCGGCACGCTGGTAAATGCTGCCGGTGCTTCGCAAACAGTAAGCCCCACCGTTACCACCACCTACACTGTGGCCGTAACGCTCAACGGCTGTACAGCCAACGACCAGGTTACCGTTACGGTGAACCCTGTGCCGAATGCCGATGCCGGGGCAAACACTTCAATTTGCGAGGGAACCAGCACGACTATTACCGCCACCGGCGGCGGCACGTATGTATGGAATGGCGGCACGCTGGTTAATGCCTCCGGCGCATCTCAGTCTGTAACGCCCGCCACCAGCACAACTTATACCGTTACTGTTACCGGCGCAAACGGTTGCACCGCAAACGATCAGGTAACGGTTATTGTAAATCCTGCCCCGGTAGCCAATGCCGGCAACGACATTACCATTTGTGTGGGCAATGATACTAACCTTGTTGCCACCGGCGGCGGCACGTATGTGTGGAATGGCGGCGCGCTGGTCAATGCGTCCGGAGCTTCGCAAACGGTTACACCCGCAACAACAACTACCTATACCGTTACCGTTACCGGCTCAAACGGTTGTACCGATACCGATGAAATTACGGTAACCGTAAATGCGGCTCCTGTTGCTGCAGCCGGCACCGACCAAAGTGTGTGCGAAGGCAGTCAGGCTACGCTCAATGCCAGCGGCGGCGGAACCTATATATGGAACGGCGGTTCGCTGGTAAATGCGTCCGGTGCTTCGCAAACCGTCATACCTTCGGCCACTACTGATTATGTGGTTACCGTATCACTGGGCAACGGTTGCACGGCTAATGATACTGTGCGTGTAACAGTTAATGCCAATCCGGCAGCTGCGGCTGGTAATGATGTAACCATTTGTGCAGGCGCACAAACTACCCTTAGCGGCGGTGGCGGCGGCACGTATGTGTGGAACGGCGGTGCACTTGTAAATGCTTCCGGCGCTGTACAAAACGTATCGCCTGCTACCACTACAAGCTATGTGGTGCAGGTAACCAATGCCGCCAACTGTACCGATACCGATACTGTGCAGGTTATTGTAAATGCATTGCCCAACGTACAGGCAGGTAACGATGTCACTATTTGTGCCAATAGTTCAACCCAGCTTAACGCTTCAGGAGCACAAACGTATGTGTGGACACCCGCGGCCGGTTTGTCGAGCACCACTTCGGCTTCGCCCACGGCTACACCCGCTGTAACCACTACCTACGCCGTTACCGGCACCGATGCCAACGGCTGCAGCAATACCGACAGTGTAACCGTTACACTCACCACCGTGCTCACCGTTTCGGCTGGTAATGATGTAACTATTTGTTCGGGAGGCAGCACACAGCTTTCTACATCGGGCGGCGTGAGTTATACCTGGACACCTTCGGCCGGATTGAATAACCCGAACATTGCCAACCCTGTGGCTACACCGGCCGCAACCACTACGTATGTGGTGCAGGTAACGGATGCAAACGGCTGTCAGGGAACCGATACGGTTACTGTAAACGTAAGCAGTCCGGTAACGCTGGCCGTGGCCGGAGCACAAACAATTTGCATTGGTCAAACGGCTACCATTTCAGCAACCCCTTCGGGTGGCAGCGGGCCTTATACCTACACGTGGAGCAACAGCCTCAACGGGGCTGGTCCGCACAGTGTTTCTCCGGGTGTAACCACCACGTATTCAGTAAGTGTTACTGATTCTACCGGTTGTGCATCGGCGCAGCAAACCATTACAGTTACGGTGAATCCGCCGCTCAACCTGTCGGTAACCGGCAACAGCACCATTTGCAGCGGAGCTTCGGCAACGCTTACGGCAAGTGGACTTGGTGGCGACGGAACCTATTCTTACAACTGGCAGCCGGGCAACCAGAACACGGCTTCCATAACCGTACAACCCACAGCCACCACTGTGTACACCGTAACACTTACTGACGCCTGCGGCACACCGGCGCAAACAGCCTCTGTAACCATTACGGTTGCGCCAGCACCTGCTGTAACTATTTCAGCCAATACGGTTTCAGGCTGTGCACCTTTGTGCGTAACGTTTAGCGGACAAACCACAGCAAACTGCATCAGCTCGAACTGGGATTTTGGCGATGGGAATACTTCAACCGCCAGCGGCCCGGTAAACTGTTACACACAAACCGGCAGCTACACCGTTATTTATACCTGCACCGACAACAACGGCTGCATTGGTTCCGATACTATTGTAAACATGATTACAGTTGCAGCCGAGCCCGTGGCTGTGTACACCGTTACACCTGCAGATCCGGTGCTGGTACTTACGCCCTCTACGCCGTTGCAAATTTGTTTCGACGACAATACACCGGGAGCTGGCACCTGGAACTGGAATTTCAACAATTCCAACTCATCGCTCGAAGCGCCGTGTTTTACAGTAACCGATACCGGGAACTATTGCGCTGATCTTGTTGTAAGCACATCAAGTGGTTGTGATGATACAACACAGTATTGCCTGCGTGTAGTATCAGAAGCAGTATTCACAATTCCCAACGTATTTACACCCAACGCCGATGGGAATAACGATGTATTTACCATTACCGGCACCGGAATAAAAAATGTGCGCTGCTACATTTTTGATCGCTGGGGCGTGAAAGTAGGAGAGTGGGATGCCGCCAACGGTGGCTGGGACGGACGCACCAGCAGCGGGCAGCAGGTTGTTGACGGAGTTTATTATTACACAGCAGAGGTAACTGATTTCAACAACAAGGTTGAAGAGCGAAGCGGATATGTGCAATTGATCCGATAAACATTTCTAAACTTTAGATCAGAAGTTCAATTTCTTTTTTGAACCCGGACAGTACAAGCTGTTCGGGTTCTTTTGTATCTTTCCGAACGCTACAACATTATACACGCATCCTATATGCTCATGAAAACACAGTTACTAGGCATTCTTGCACTCCCTGCTTTCCTTTTTTCTCTTTCACTTTCTGCACAGCAGTCCGTAGGGCCGGTGTCTGGAGGCATGTCGGGCGGAGCCTGTTTGAATTGTGTGCAGGTTCAGAACGGATCAGGTGTGCTGGGCGAAATTTACCGGCGTGATACCTGCGGCTTAAATTATGTAACCGCTTCCGAAAAAGTCAGCCAGCGGGTGTCTCCTCCGGGGCCGGTGCAACCTATCACAGTAGCCATAAGCGGCATGCCCTCATGTGCTGTAATTGAGCGGGCATTTGTGTGGGCTAATGCATCGGGTACAGGTGTGGCCATTAATATCAACATTACCAATCCGGCTGGTAATACAGGAACATTCCCGATGACGCTGATTGGCTCCGGGCAGGATAAATGCTGGGGATATCCCGGCACACATTCTTACCGTGCCGATATTCCGGCTTCGGCCATTGCCGGAAACGGCAACTATGTGTTCAGCGGTTTTCCCACAGGCAGCACTGATGATGTGGACGGATTTACATTTATGATTATTTACCGTGATCCGTCTGCTACCTGGGAAGGGCACATGGTGATTAAAGACGGAGCCATTGTGCAAATCGGCAGCAACGCATCTGATACCATTTTCAATCTCAATGTATGTGATACATCGGTAGCCAACGAGCGTGCATTTATGGCCATTGGCGATTTGCAGAACGTGGGCAGTGCATACCTGTTTAATAATGGCCCGCTGGTAACTTACACTGAAGACTGGTGGGATTTCTTCGACGGGCCTACCTCGCCGTTCTGGCCTTCGCAAACGCAGTCTATTTTTACCGTTGCTTCCACCGGCGATTGCTACAACGTTGTAATGACCGGCATCTATTATCAAACGGCTAATTGCAATGTATGTGTGCCGCAACCGCCGGGCACATTGTCGCTGCAAACTACCGGTACATCGGCCTGTCCGGGCGGCACCATGTCGGCCACTACCACGCCCACCAGCGGCAATCCACCTTATTCGTACCTCTGGCAGCCGGGCGGGCAGACTACGCAAACCATTAACAACCTTGCAGCCGGCACCTACACAGTAACTGTAACAGACGGCACCGGCTGCAGTGCGGGCACTGATACGGTAACGGTAACCAACTATCCGGCACCCATCGGCCAGTTTGCTTTATCGCCTTCACCCACGGCCAGCTATCCCGGTCAGCTTTGCTTTAACGATCAGACACCTGCCGGCGCAGCCTGGCTGTGGCAGGTGGATTCAGCCACGTTTGTAACTTCATCGGCCTGCTACACGTTAACCGACACCGGCAACATCTGCGTACAGCTTATTGTGACTGATGCAAATGGTTGTCTGGATACAGTAGTGCAATGCGTGCGCGTACTCGGCGAAGGTTCTATCTGGGCGCCCAACGTATTTACACCCAACGGCGATGGAAACAACGATGTGTTTTTACCGACCTGGCAACTCATGGCCAGCATCAAATGCACTATTTACGACCGCTGGGGCATGAAAATGTATGAGTGGGATGGCTTAACCGGATCGTGGGACGGGCGCTCCATGAACGGGAAGGAAGCCTCAGACGGTGTATATTATTATGTAATTGATGCGGTTGATTTGCAGGGCACCGCCAAAAACCTCACCGGCTTTGTGCATCTGATTCGTCCGCGATAATTTGTAAACGACACAACATAAGAATTGAGCATCTTTGTAAAAAGGTGCTCAATTTTTTTGCGATGAACTTTTGGTGGAGAGCTTTTTTGTTGCCATTGTGTGCAATAATTCTCAATTATCTTCTTGTCGTAATGTTCAGATCCGGTGGTGGTCACACAGGAGGACTCATAGGTGTATATGTATTGATTTACCTGATATTTCTGTTTACAGCCTCGTTTGTTATTTCCGGATATATTGCTTTATTCAAAAAGAAAAATAATAACATTCTTTTTTATGTTGTCTGGATGATTGCGCTTACAGTGTTTCACTACAAGCTGTTTAAGGATTTCGAACAACCGTTTGAATTTTACGTCCCTTCTTACGGTACAGCACTTTTATTTATTGCAATCGAATATTGGCTGTACAGGAAAAAAGTTAAATCAGCTTCGTAAATACCTACTTCAACCGCCCGCCTTTAAAAAAGTATTTGGTATAATACGCCTCATCGAGCGAACTGATGATGACGCCTTTTTTGGTGGATGCATGCACAAAGCGCCGGTTCTGGAGATACACGCCTACGTGCGAAACCTTATCGCCGCCTATTTTAAAGAAAACCAGATCGCCTTCCTGAAGGTTTTTTTCGCCCACGCTTTCGCATTTACTCCAGAGTGTGGCTGCCGAGCCGCTAATGGTTTTCTTGTACACCGCCTGATACAGGGCTGCCGAAAATCCCGAGCAATCGACCCCGGCTTTTGTTTTGCCGCCATATTGGTAGGGTACGCCGTACCAGTCATCGACAAAGCGGTAAAGTACCAGATTGGTCACGGATGCGGCGGGTACCTGCAGCTTTTCGGCATACTTCTGTTTCAGTGCTTTATCGGCAGCTGATTCAGAAGAGGCACCATCGCGGCCATGGCGGCAGGCGGCCACAAGCAGCAAGGCAAAAAGCAACACACAAAGCCGGTTCATACTCAAATTTACCTGTGGCAAAGCCCGTGCCGGATGTAAAGCGCGGTAATTTGTGAGCGGCGTGGTGTTGAAAACGGGAAGGGCTTGCGGGATATACTTAAATCGTTATTTTTGACCCCGGCCGGTAATCAGTTTGGCCTGCTTTTTGTCTTTCACCGCTCCATGAATCGTTTGCTGCTGTCAATACTGGTTTTATGCCTTCCCGTGCTTATGGGGATGCAAACCGTATCGCGCGGCGACACCAATGCCCGTATTAAAGCGGTGTTCATGTACAATTTCACCCGCTACATTGAATGGCCCGAAACGGCAGCCAGCGGCAACTTCGTAATTAACGTATTTGGTTCCAATACTCCTTTGGTGGCAGAGTTAAATAATCTTGCAAAAACAAAAACAGTTGGAACCCAAAAGATAGAAATACGTAATACTACCAGTTTAGATGCCATAGGCAATTCTCATATTCTTTTTGTATGCGGCGATAATCCGACTCCTCTCTCCGAAATCCTCACGAAAATTAAAGGGAAGAATGTTTTGCTGGTTACCGAAAAGCCCGGCTATGCACGCCTGGGCTCAGCCATTAATTTCGTAGTAGTACAGAACAAACAAAAATTCGAACTCAACAAGGCCAACGCCGAGAAATACAACCTGAAAGTAAGTACAACCCTTGTCCAGCTGGGCATACCTGTAGAATAAAGCATGAAGACGCTTTTATACATACGTATCATCTTACTGTTTGCGGCATTTTTGCCGGGAGCGGCAGGAGTGTACGCGCAGAGCCCGGTGCATATAAACGCCGCCCAGCTGCTCATGCAACAGGGAAACCCCGACAGTGCGCTTGTACAGATTAACAAACATTTCGCGCAGCCCGGAACCGCTTCTGATGCACTTGGCTACTTTGTGAAAGGGCAGATTTACAAGGAACTCTACAAAAAATACAGTCCCACCGAACCGCTTAGCTGGTATCTCGATTCGTCTTTTGCCGTATTAAAGCAGGCTCAGAAATATTCCACAGATTCGGCCCAGCAGGTAAATATTCGCCGGACACTGCTGTTTATTGCCAGCCGTTACTACAACAGCGCCGCCGACCGGCTTGATTCGGCCAATGTGGATAAGGCGCGCAAGTGCTACGATAAATACCGCATCATTACGCTTCAGGCCGATCCGAAAACCAATCTTACGCAAACGGATATCGAGTTTTATCTGGCGCTGGAAACACTTTACGAGGATATTTACACCCGAAACCGTGGAAACGAGAAGGCTGACCCATTCTTTAAACTGGCCGAAGAACTGCTGAATAAAATTCTGGTGCTTGATCCCAACAATTATGCGGCACATTACCGCCTCAGCTTGTTGTATTGGAATAAAGGAGTGGATATTATCCTCAGCATTCCGCTTGATGCCTCCATTCCGGAAGCGGAGCAGAAGCAGGACGAAGCACTCATGTGGTTCCAAAAGGCGCTTCCCCATGCCGAGAAAGCTTATGAAATTAATCCGAAACGCGTGGAAACACTGATCGTATTGTCGGGAATTTATTACTCCATGAATGATTTCGAAAAGTCGAAATTCTTCGATCAGTTGCGACTGGAGCTGGAGCGTGAACAGCAGCAGAAGCCTCAGGGAGGAGGAAAATAAAGCATACGCACAAAAAATTAAGCCGCTTTTCAGCAAGGAAAGCGGCTTTGTTGTTAAAACACCTCTGCCGGGTTGTCACAATTAAATTTATGTAGTAATTTGGTTTGGCAGCATTTAAAGCAGGTTTGACGATTCGTCATTCAAAAAAATACTGCAACTTTGTAGTCAAACCTCATGGCATTTCGTTTTACAATAAGCAGAAAGATCAGCCTGGGCTTCGGTGTGTTAATTTTTTTGACACTCGTGGCCTTCGCGCTTACGCTTATGACCATAAGCAAGAGCCGCAAGAACAACGATGAGGTGGCCAATATCTACACCCCGTCTATTGACGCGCTTCAGGAAATGCGTTTGCTGGTGGCCCGCTCGCGCAACTACATTACCAGCTGGATTAAGGTTGAGTTGTTTTCGTATGATAAAGAGCGTTTGCGTATCCTTATCAATACCGATTATCCTAAACTGGAAAAAGAGCTGGATGCGCTTTCGGTTAACTGGAGTGAGTCGGACAGGCTGTTAATTGATTCAATTTTTGTGGATTGCCGCAGCCTTTGGGATGCGCACCGCAAAGTAATGAGCAGTTTGAGCCAGCCGTCGGATTACAGTGATGCGAATATTATGTTTTTTATTGAGCCAATGGTGCTTGATGATGATGAGGATGTGCAGCAGTACACGCGTCGTATTACCATTAAGCTCGACAGGCTTATTGAAGCCCAGTACAAAGCCGCCTCACAAAAACGAAAGGAAATTATTGATTCATTTCAGCTTTTGCAGTTTGTAGTACTGCTTCTGCTTATTGTGTTGCCCGCCGGCGGTATTATCATTGCCATGTTTACCACGCGAAGTATTACGCGGCCTGTAAATTCACTGCGCAACATACTTTCTAAAATGGCCCGTGGTGTGCTGCCTCAGGAACCGATAAAAAACCGCCACGATGAAATCGGCGATATGTCAATGGCCCTCAACAGCCTTGTATCGTCGCTCAAAAGTACCACTGAGTTTGCGCACGAAGTAGGTTCGGGCAACTTTAACTCGCATTACCAGCCGCTTTCTGAAGAAGATACCCTTGGTTATGCCCTGCTGCGAATGCGTGCTGATTTGCGGGAGAACGAACGTGTACTCGAAGCCAAAGTAATTGAACGCACCGAAGAGGTTGTGCGGCAGAAAGAAGAAATCGAAGTACAGAACCGTAAACTCGAAATCCTTTACAAACACGTTACCGACAGTATCCGTTACGCCAAACGTTTGCAGGATGCTATTTTGCCCGCTCCGGTAACTGTAAACCGCCTGCTGCCAGAGTCGTTTATCCTGTTCAAGCCCAAAGACATTGTTAGCGGCGATTTTTACTGGCTGCACGAGAAAAACGGTAAAATTATTGTGGCCGCCATCGACTGTACAGGCCACGGTGTGCCGGGTGCTTTTATGAGTATTGTGGCGCACAATATGCTCAATCAGGTAATCCGCCTCAAAGAAGTGCAAACGGCTGGTCAGGTACTTGATCAACTAAATAAACTGGCCGCAAAAACCATTAACCAGCAGGTCGATGATTCGGCCGTGCGTGACGGGATGGACATGACCATCTGCATTATCGACCCTGAAACACGTACAATGGAAATGGCCGGAGCCAACAACCCGCTTTATCTCTTCCGTAATGGGGAGTTAAAGGAGTTCAAGGCCGATAAAGTGGCTATTGGTTATACTGAATACGGCGGGCCGCACAGCTTTTCAAATACAACCATCCAGCTTGAAAAAGGCGATATGATTTACCTTTCTTCCGATGGATATGCCGATCAGTTTGGCGGTCCCAAAGGCAAGAAATTTATGGTAGGTCAATTCCGCAGTTTTCTCACTTCCATCCACCAGAAATCAATGGAAGTACAGCGCAAAATGCTTGATGAGACCCTCGAAAACTGGCGTGGAAATCTGGAACAGGTGGATGATGTGCTGGTAATCGGGTTCCGGATTCAGTAACAGATTATCTGTTTTTTATTATCTTTCGGATAATCAGTTCAGCACATGCACTCCTACCTCCTGCGATTCAGTCTTGTTTTTCTGATTTTATCGGGCTTTTCGGGTTATTTACCTGCTCAGGCTGTACTTGGCCCGCCTCCGGCAAACGACGATGCCGCTAACGCCGCTGACTTTGGCGCGCTGCCCGCTCCGCTGCCTTGCCCGGTTGGAGGAGACGGCACAATGGTATCGGTAAACGGCACCACTGCTTTTGCTACCTACAATTCAAACTATTACGCATCTTTTGGCTGTTACTCCGGCGGAAGTCCTGATGTATGGTATAAATTCAACGCAGTTTCCAACTACACACACCTCAGCTTTCAGTCGCTTACTTCACCCGGTTTCGACAGTTGCTACATCCGTGTATGGAAGACAAACGGCCTTAATCATTCACCCTATCAGCTTATCCCGCTCAATTGTATTCGTATTGACAACGGGCAGCATGCCGAAAATTTGCTTACCACTTCGGGCGATGAATATTATATTGAAATAGGCGGGCAGCAATGGGATGATACCGGTTCGTTTGTTTTGCAGCTTGAAGCCGAAAGAGAATGTGAGGATTGTGTACGACGTGCCAATGTGAATTTATTTCCTGCACCTGTCTATGGTATTTACGGGCTTAGCCAAAAAGTAAAAATGTGTGCCACTCTCACCGAGTGGGATTATTCGGCAACCAATTATCCACACTACATAGGGCCGGCTCAGCTTGGTGGCGACTGGGATGCGGGCTCACTTCAGCCCATGCAATCGCCGGGAGCAGGCTGGAGCTGGTTTACAGCACCTGCGGTAACATTACCCGGCTATTATTTTGATCCCGACGGCAATAATGACCCCACAGACAACGCCGGCGACAACAGCATTTCTCCTTTTGTCGATCTCAGAGCCTGCTGGCAGGTACAGGTTAACAGTAACTGTAATCAGAATGATCTTTCCGCCACTATAAAAATTTACAGCGATGAAGTTTTTGGAACCGGAAACCAAACCAATGAGTGCGATGACGGACTGCAACATGTAATTGATCTGCACAACCAATGCTGCAAAGCGCCTGAAGCATTTTTTACACAGGTAAATTGTGCCACCCCCAACAGCGGACAAATTACATTGAACAACGCGTTGGATTTGGGTAAAGATTCGGTAGCGTTTATGCTTTTTGATAATCTGCTTACCACGGCATATGATTCTGCATTTTCGGTTGCGGGGCAACATATTTTCACCAATCTTTCGAATGGTCATTATATCATCCGCACAATTCAATACCAGGCCGGCAATCCCACGTGCACAAGTTTTGTAAGCATTTTTCTGCCTTCCACATTGCAAATGAGTTTAAGCCAGACCTCAGCCGGATGTACATCAGGGGCTGGTGTGGCGCATGTGCAGGTAACCGGAAACGCCACTTTCACATACTCTTGGACAATTGGCTCCACCATAGTAAGTCAGGTCGATTCAGCGGTGAATTTGCCCAATGGCTGGATCACCTGCACAGTAACCGACATTACCAACCTCTGCACCATTACCGATTCGATATTTATTACCAGCCTTTCGCCCCCGGCCATTGTGCTGAGTTACAGCAACAGCGATATATGTTCATCCACCACCACGCTTGCACCTGATACCACCACCACATCCGGCGGCGTATTCAGTTTGGTCAATACCGTGGCCGGTGTGAGTATCAACAGCAGTACAGGTGTACTTTCGCTCAACGGCACGGCATTTCCGTATTCGGTTCCTGTACTTTATACCTACACGGATGCCAGCACAGGCTGTTCAACCAGCAAGTCAGACACGGTGGTTGTTGTGCAGCAGCCGGGTATTCCGCCGCTTCAGTTTACGTCGCCGCAAAACCTTTGTCTGGGCGATCCCGCCCCCCAGCTTTCCGTGCAGCCGGCCGGAAACCTGCAGGTAGGCTGGGCTAATTCCACCTTTACCAACGTTACCTATGCACCGTCATTTATTCCCCCGGTAAACACCTCAGGAAGCACAACGTATGGTGTGGCCTATGTTACACAAGGGGGATGTATCGGCCTTGCTGCATTTTTCAATGTAAATGTGTATGAGGCGCCCACGCTTCAGGTTAATGCAGACGTGGAAGTATGCCCGGGCGATACAATAAATGCCGTGGTTACTGCTACCCCCTCAGCCGGTTCGGTGTTGTGGAGTCCGGTGCCTGCCATCGGTGCCGCCTCCGATGCATCTGTATTTTACATTGCCCCGCAATTTCCGGGAAATACCGCTGTGTCGGTTACTGTAACTGACGCTTCAGGTACTTGCAGTACCAGTGAAGGGTTTCTGATAACGGCTGATACTGCTGGCTGTAGTTCGGGAAATGGAGGTGGTGTGAATCAAAATGAAGTGGAAACATATTCTGGTATAACACCTAATGGCGATGGAAAAAACGACACCTGGGTGATTGATGGGATTACTGGTATTCAAGGAGTTGAGGTGGAGATTTACAACCGTTGGGGCATGCTTATCTGGCAAAATTCGCAATACGACAACACCACAAACGTCTGGAAAGGAACCGACAGCTCCGGTCAGCTGCTTCCCGAAGGAACTTATTTTTATATCATTCGTAAAAGCACCATCATTAAAAAAGGCTGGATTGAATTAAACAGATGACCCCCTGCTAATCTGGATAATTCAACTGTGAACCAAACATTGGCCCCTTGAAAAAGATCATACAAAAATCTTGTGTACTGTTTGCTATGCTGTTTATGGCAGGCACACTTTATGCTCAGGCACCGCAGGGATTCAATTACCAGGCTGTGGCGCGCGATGCAAACGGACAGGTGCTGGTAAGCCAGCCTGTAGCTGTACGTTTTACACTTACTGACCCTGCACTCAGTTTTTTTTATCAGGAAGAACATCTTTCAATCACCACCAATTCATTTGGTTTAATCAATGCGGTGGTAGGCAGTGGTACGCCCACAGCCTCATCCACGCTGGCTTTCTCGGCCATTCCGTGGGGGGCAAATCCGAACTTCACCCTGCAGGTTGAAATAAATGTACAAAGTCAGGGCTGGCTCAATATGGGCACTACCGTCATTCAGTCTGTGCCTTATGCCCTCTATGCACAAAATGGTCCGGCCGGCCCCACAGGTCAAACCGGCCCTGCAGGTGTTACCGGCGCCACCGGCCCTGCAGGTCCAACCGGCCCCTCAGGCGACCCGGGGCCCACTGGCCCAACGGGTGTGGCCGGAGCAACAGGAGCTACAGGCCCCTCAGGCGATCCAGGCCCCACTGGTCCCACGGGACTTGCCGGCGCTACCGGCGCCACCGGCCCTTCCGGCGATACAGGTCCTACCGGCCCCTCAGGCGATCCGGGCCCTGTTGGTCCCACGGGTATTGCCGGCGCCACCGGCCCTTCCGGCGATACAGGTCCCTCCGGCCTTCAGGGTGACCCCGGCCCCACAGGCCCCACAGGTATTGCAGGCGCTACTGGTGCCACCGGCCCTTCTGGTGATACAGGCCCTGCTGGTCCCACCGGCGCTACCGGTATTGCAGGCCCATCAGGCGCTACCGGATCAATCGGACTTACCGGCCCTGCCGGTCCTACAGGAGTAACTGGAAGTACAGGAGTAGCAGGCCCCTCAGGCGCTACCGGCCCTTCCGGCGCTACGGGTCCTGCCGGAGCAACCGGTGCTGCGGGTCCCGCCGGGCCATCCGGCGCAACAGGTCCCGCCGGCGCTACGGGCCCCACAGGCATTGGTTTAACCGGTGCCACCGGCCCCGCCGGAGCTACAGGAGCTAATGGCGCAACCGGTGCCACCGGCCCCACAGGCATTGGTTTAACCGGTGCCACCGGCCCCGCCGGCGCTACAGGCGCTAATGGTGCCACCGGCCCCACAGGCATTGGTTTAACCGGCGCAACCGGCCCCGCCGGCGCTACAGGAGCTAATGGTGCCACCGGTGCCACCGGCCCCACAGGCATTGGTTTAACCGGCGCAACCGGTGCCACAGGAGCAACAGGCCCGGTGGGCACAATAACAAATGCCGCTATGAACGGACTCAACAGAAAATACAGCATTTCTGTAGCTGATGCCCAAAGTGCGGCTCCTACCGTTTATGATATTGCTACGGTGTTTACCCCATTTACCTACGCCTACATAGTTAACGGTTCTGCATCCACTGTGGGATATATTATTTTCCCGCTGCACTTGCCCGATAGTGCCAAGCTTAATTCCATCACAACTTCCTTTGTGGACAGTGACGCCTCGCTTGATTTATCGGTCACACTTTACAAAGTGGCACATACTAACGGAACACCTACAGCCTTTGCCACATCGTTGCCTTCTGGGATTAACAATTCATCGGTGGTGCAGGCTACAATGGCCTTAAACGAAGTTGTTAACAATTCGCAATACAGCTATTTTTTGCGTTTTAATACCTACCGGCAGAATACCAATTTGCGTTTTGTGAGTTCGTTTATAGATTATACTGTTTACCGGTTAGAATAGCATGAAGGCTGCCGCATATGTATGTGTATTTTTTTTGCTGATCCTTCACGGTTCGGTACAGGCGCAGTATATGCTGAGTCCGCAACTTATTGGTAGCACAGGTGCATGGAGTACATCCGGGAACTATTCTCTTTCGGCCTCTTCCGGTGAGGTAATTATTTCCACTTCTTCGGCCTCCGGATATATCCTTACGCAAGGCTTTCAGCAGCCAACAGGAAGTCTTGTGGCGCTGAGCGGCTCCGTAGCTTCTACAAATACATCCTGTGCAGGGATTAACAATGGAAGTGCCCGTGCCGTGCCGCAGGGCGGAAACCCGCCTTACACTTATGCGTGGTCAAACGGAGCAACTACCCAACAGATTTTATCACTTGCTCCCGCCACATACTATGTCACAATTACTGATGTCATTGGGCTTGTATATACTGATTCGGCAGTGGTTGACGCTTTGCCGGGACCTTGTGAATTGGTTTTTTATTCAGGCATTACGCCCAACGGCGACGGGAAGAATGATTTCTGGGCAATTGAATTTATCGATCAGTACCCCGAAAATAACGTCACCATCTTCAACCGCTGGGGCGAGAAAGTGTTCGAAACCGCAAACTACAACAACGCCGACAGGCGCTGGGAAGGGAATGATGCATCGGGAAGTGTTTTACCACCCGCAACTTATTTCTATCTTGTGGAAGTTAACGGTAAGTCATTTAAAGGCTGGATTGAACTTACACGCTGACCAAACCATACATGAAAAGAATAATTACATTCTTCATACTGTTAGTAAGCGCCGTGCCTGCCGAGCTTTTTGCTCAGCAGGATCCGTTGTTCAGTCAGTACATGTTTAACCCGCTGGCCATTAATCCGGCATGGGCCGGCAGCCGTGAAATGATGAACGCGGCTTTGCTGATGCGCAGACAATGGGTTGGTTTTCCCGGTGCACCGTCAACCAATGTGCTTGCAATAAGTGCCCCCACACGAAAAGGCAAAGTGGGCTGGGGACTCGAAATAAATACAGATCAGATTGGGCCCAAGCGAAGCACCGCTGCTTATCTCAGTTATGCCTACCGCATACGCATGGGGAAAGGTAAACTTGGGTTCGGGCTTGGTGCAGGCATTATCAGCTACCGTGTAAACTGGAATCAGATTGAGTATCGTGATGAGAATGATGTGTTTGCCACACTCAGCAGTGATAAACGCACAATTCCTGATTTTAAGTTTGGCGTGTTCTTCAACAACAAACGTTTTTACTGGGGCTTCTCATCCACACACCTCAACAGGCCATCCTATTCGGTAGTGGCTGCAAACGATTCGGTGACGTATGCTTCTACGCTTAGAAGACATTTATTTTTTACCATTGGCCGCGCATTTGTAATTTCCGACAATGTGCTTTTCAGTCCATCGGTAATGATCCGCAATTACCCGGGCACCACGCTTACGGCGGTTGATATTAATTTGAATTTTGAACTCAGGAAAATGATCTGGGTGGGTGCTTCGCTTCGCTCTTCACAAAGTATTGTAGGGCTTGTGCAATACAATGCGGGGCAGTTTCTTCGGATCGGTTATTCGTATGATTTTGCATTGGGGCGTTTGCGTTCGGCACAGTCGGGCTCACATGAACTTATGGTAGGATTTAATCTCGACCTGTTTAAATCCGAAACACTTTCCCCACGTTATTTCTAGTTTGCGATATGAAGTTATTTTCATTGCGTTTGCTTTTCGTGTTGTTGCTGGTTTTGCCGGCGGGCATGCTGCATGCGCAGTTTAAGCGCGCCAATCGCTTGCTGGCTTCGGGCGAGTATGTGCGTGCGATAAATGCCTATGAGCGTGGTTTACGTAAACAGGCTGATCCGCAGGCAATGGAAAATGTGGCCAACTGCTACCGCATTGTACGCAACTATCCTAAAGCCGAATACTGGTACGCACGCACACTCGAAATAAACCCGGCACCCAATCCGATGCTTTATTTCTGGTACGGCTCCGTGCTGAAAATGAATGGCAAGCCCGAAGAAGCCCGCAAACAGTTCGAACGCTTTACATCCATCAAACCCGATGATGAACGCGGTAAGGCCGAAGTAAAAGCATTGAGTCAGTTGAAGGTATGGATGGAAGAAACACGGCTTTATGAAGTGAAAGCTGTGCCGCAGTTAAACACGCCGTACTCTGATTTCGGTGTGGCATGGGGCGGCAGGGGAATGCTCATCGTGTCTGACCGTGGCGAGAAAGATCTGCTCAATGCCGAAAATGCCTCCGCTACAGATGCTGCCTACTTTGCAATTTATTCGCTGAAGTTTTCGCGCAGCGGTGATTCGGTAAATTACGGTGTGCCCGAAAAACTTCCCCGACGCATTTGCCCCGATAATCACAATGGCCCCGCTTCACTTACGGCCGACGGAAAGCTCATGGCGTTCAACCGTGTGGGCCGAACCGTAAAACTCCGCTCGAAAAAATTTGTGAACCGGAATAAAATTTATTTCACAAACAACCAGTTTTTCGGCTGGTCGAACCCGGAACCGTTTTTGTGGAATAGTGATCTCTATTCCTGCGCACACCCTTCACTTTCGGCCGACGGGCAAACGCTTTTCTTTGCTTCCGACATGCCCGGCAGCATTGGCGGTATGGACATCTGGTTTTGCCGCCGCGATGGTGACTCATGGAGCAAACCGATTAATCCCGGCCCGGTTGTGAATACACTGGCCGACGAAGTGTTTCCCTACCAGCGAAATGATGGTACGCTTTTTTTCAGCTCTTCCGGGCATCCCGGTTTGGGCGGACTTGATATTTTCGCCACAAAAATGGTTGATGGTATCTGGCAGGAACCCTCCAATCAGGGGGCGCCGATGAACAGCAGTACCGATGACTTTTCGATTATTTTTGATGCCGACGGAAAGACCGGTTATTTTGCTTCTGACCGAAGCGGGGGCAAGGGTAAAGATGATATTTACAGTTTCAAAGTACTCAAGAAAACAACTGTTATACGCGGACGAATTCTTGCTTCAAAAGAACTTACCGACGGCATGCCCGACACACGCGTGCAGCTGCTCGATACGGATGGAAATGTGCTGAAACAGGCAACAACCGATGCAAAGGGGGCATTTGTGTTCAGTAATATTGATGCCGATAAATCTTATCTCGTGCGCCTGCTTGAAGATGATCCCGGTATCAGCAGCCGCTCAAAATATTACCTCACCGACGAGAACAACAAGGCCATGCGCGTAACGGTGTACGATCAGGTAGGAGGAAAATATACCTTCCAGAATCTCCCTGTAAAGCCAGGCTCTGAACCCGAACTGCTTGCCGATGATGAATACATTACCATTGCCGGAAGCCTTGTTACAGATGGGAGTCAGCCTGCTGCCGTTGCCAATGCCCGCGTAAAACTGATTGATGAAAACGGCAATGTGGTACAAACCACTACCACCAATGCACTGGGTGGTTTTGCATTTACACGCATTCCGCCCGATAAGTCGTTTATTGTAGCCATTGATGCAGCGGATGAATTGGTGCTTGCGCCCAATACAAAAGTGATTCTTACAGATAAAGCAGGCAAACAAATAGCCACACTTGTGGCCGACAGTACCGGAAGCTACAACTATCAGCTGCTCAAAAACGACCGCAGCACAATAAAAGCCATGCAGGTTGATGAAGATGAATTACGAATTGATTTGCAAGGTTCTCTTGCCAGCGGCGATTCACTTGCCAAACCGGTGGCCAACGCCAGAGTGGTAGTGGTGGATGAAAACGGAAACATTCTGCAAACTGTAACTACTGATGCGAACGGTAATTTTAAATTTACCAACCTGCCTAATGATAAATCATACATGGTGCGGATTGAGAATGTGGAGGATAACTATGTAGTGAATGTGGGTAAAATGTATGTGAAAGACAATAATGGTAATATTGTAAAAGAACTGGCTTATAACGGAAAATTTGAATTTAAAATTCTGCCCAACGACCGTACCACGCTTGGGAAAGTGTATGTGGATGATCCCTGGCTGGATGTTATTATTGCCAAAGCCCGTGAATCGAAAGATAGTCTGATGATTATCGAAAATATTTATTATGATCTGAATGACTGGAAAATTTTGCCTGATGCCGAACCGGTACTCAATAAAATTATTCAGGTAATGAAAGCCAATCCGCAGGTAATTATTGAAATTAATTCGCATACTGATTCCCGGGCAGATGATAATTACAACCTTAAACTCTCTCAGAAACGTGCTCAGTCTGTGGCCGATTATCTGGTGGCAGGCGGCATTGATAAGAAACGCCTTAAAGCAGTTGGTTACGGAGAAACCCGTTTACTGAACAAATGTGCCGACGGAACGGAGTGTGCAGAAGAAGAGCACGCTGCCAACCGGCGCACCGAGTTTAAGATTAACTGGAAGAAATAATTTTCCGGTTCACCGCTTTCCCACAGTTGTTATTACTGGCTTTGTCTCGCTACATTTGCAGCATGTGGAGCATTACCCCAGGCGGACTTTCGCGCACCTTTCTGTTTCGTGATTTTAACGGAGCATTTGCATTTATGACAAGCGTAGCTGCTGAAGCGGAAGCGCAGCAGCATCATCCCGAGTGGCGCAATGTGTGGAATAAGGTAGAAATTACACTTTGCACACATGATCAGGGCAACAGCATCACCCCGCGCGACCATGCACTGGCTGCGGCTATAGATAAGATTTATGAAGCACACACCGCTTAAACTTTTGTTGCTTTTGCCAGTGGTGGCTATGCTTCTGTTTTTTGCCCCGCCCGCCGCAAAGCTGCAAACCGAAATCAATGCGCTGAACACCGATGCTGACCTGAGCACCGGTTCGTGGACACTCTGCGCCATTACGGCCGACAGCGGCAATGTGCTGGCCGATGTAAACGCCGCCAAAGTTCACACGCCGGCAAGCACGCTTAAAATCTTTACTACTGCCGCTGCAATCAGTATACTCGGCGCCAACTACCGCTACGAAACCGTGCTTGAATACACCGGTACGTTTGATACGGTTAGTGGCACAATAAACGGCAGTTTATATATAACAGGCAGCGGCGATCCGACACTCGACTCAAAGCATTTCCGAAAAGATGGCGACAGTACACAGCTTCAGCGCTGGGCTGCGGCACTCTACAAAAAAGGCGTTCGACAGATTACAGGAGCCGTGGTGGCCAACGTATCGGCATTTGGTGATAATCCGTTGCCCGATGGCTGGACCTGGGGCGATATGGGACAATACTATGGTGCACCGTCATCGGCACTGTGCTGGCACGATAACAGTTACTCCTTGTTTTTTACCTCCACTGCCAGCACTGTGAGTCTCACACACACCATACCTGTGCCCGATGGTCTGAACATTTTGTGCGACCTCAAAACAGGCGGCACCAAAGACGATGCGTATGTATATGGCGCGCCCTACGGAAATCTGCACAGCATACGTGGCCGCATTCCTGCCAATACCAAAGACTTTGAAGTGGAAGCCGCGCTGCCCAATCCGGCACTACAGTGCGCGGTAGAATTTACACGCACATTGCAGACGCAGGGAATACAGGTAGCCGGCACACCATACCTGATAAACCGGGTGCAGAATGAAGATCGTACAAAAATACTCACCACGTTTTCGCCATACCTCAACGAAATTGTAAATCGCACCAACCTCAAAAGTGATAACCTCTATGCCGAGCAACTGCTGCGCACCATCAGTTACATCAAAACAAAAAAAGGCAGCACCGAAGATGGTGCCGCACAAGTGGTGCAGTTCTGGAAACAGCAGGGCGTTGATACAAAAGGCATGTTTATGACCGACGGCAGCGGCCTCTCGCGCTCCAATGCAGTTACGGCCATGCAGCAGGCACAGGCATTGCGCATCATTTCGCGCTGGCCGAAAAAGCAGTACGACGCTTTCCGGAACTCGTTGCCGGTGGCCGGAAAAAGCGGCTCGCTGGCAAGCCTCTGTAAAGGCTCTGCCGCCGAAAACAACCTTGCTGCCAAAAGCGGCTATATTACCCGTGCACGAGGCTATGCAGGTTATGTAACCACACGAAGCGGCAAACTGGTGTGCTTCTCATTGCTGGCAAATAACTACACCTGCACAGCCACCGAAATGAAAAAGAAACTTGAACGGGTAATGATTGCCCTTGCCGAACTTTGAGAGTTCGGAGAAAGGTAGCCGCTTAAATCTTGTAATATGCTTTCAGGTCGTTAAGCAGATACCTTGTGGTTTCAAGGTTGGGCACTCCTTCGGTACGGGTTATGAGTCCTTCAAGCTTGTCTTTATACTGCTTGCGGCCCGACTGCAGCCATTGTGCCACATAGTAGTAGGCTTTAATGGTAATATCGTTTTCCTGCAGTTTTGTACTGTTGGCGGTGAGTTTTTCGTAGCGTTTATAGCACTCCTGTACTTTGATGTAATCTTCGAACATGAAGTAGGCCATAATGAGTGTCGCAAAAATCTGATCGTACATGCGGTGAAAGGCTACCTGCTGATAATTGAACAGCATATTTTCAATCGTGTCAATTACCTTGCGAATATCTTCGCGTGTGCCCATGAGCAGGAAGCAGCAATAAATTACAACCGAGTTAATGTAACGAACATGAAGGCTCTCTTCATCCCAGTTTACATTGGCGAGAATATCTTCGGCTGTTTTGCGGTAAAAGGCAAGCTGATCTTTGATATCCTGCGGCAGCGATTCGTTCCAGCCTTTCCGGTAGCCAAACCCGTAGCGGCTCACCAGTGCACTGCCCTGAATGCTGAGGAATGCAATTTGTGCCGTGTTGAGGTAGTTGCGCCAGAAACGCGGGGTTTCGCGTTTTTTAAGCAGCACGGCAGCTTCTTTCTGAAGCGAGTCCGCATCCATAATGCTCATCATGGATTTCAGCTTCAGATAATCAATATTCATTTCCACATCATCAGAAAAAGAGAAAATCACATAAGGCGATTTTTCCAGTTCATCAGAAAGGTTGTTTAACTCATCAAGCTGGTGCTTTTCGTAATAACGCTCGTCGTTAAAAAAGTGAAGTGTATAGCAGGCCGCATAACGGCTCATGATACGCACCGCAAACGACCAGTGGTTGTGATACCGGGCAAAATGAGCAATGTGTTTGTCTGATTCAGAAGGCCCGAGGTTTGATTTATCTTTAAAATGCAGATTGCGCCGCATGTAGAGATAAATATCATTGAGTGCCATTTCGGCATCAATTACTTCGGCATTACGTTCGAGGTAACGGATGGCTTCGGTTTTCTTTTCGCGGATATATACCTGCTGCGCAAAAAACTGAAGTACGGCACGGGCAGTGGCAAAGTCTTCAATTTTTTCAGCTACATCGAGCAGTATCTCTGCCAGTTTATTGGCTTCGCGGAGCTTGCCCTGATTCACATAACGCTCAATGGACGATACGTTGTGTGCAAGATAAGTAGGGTAGTTGCGGCTGAGGTAGCCCGTAAGTTTAAAGGTATGATGGGCTAACTGAAAAAATTTCTTTTTCGACTGCGTATCGGCCTTTTTGTAGATAGCTTTACAAAGTTCATCAGAGTCTTTTTCTTCCCAGCCAATCTGCACGGCCGAGTCAACAAGACGCAGGGGCAGCTCGGCCTTGCTTTCTTCAAGGTATTTGCGAAATTCCTGTAAATGGAATTCGTCAAGAAGCACAATCACTTTCTGTATGCTCAGCATAGCTTTATCTCCTCCCCGAAAATAAGTGTTATTGTCTGATTTTTGAGGAATGAGAGATTTTTTTTCAACGACTTACCCCATCATTTTTGCACACCAACATTTCAGCCATGTTCAAAACCATCAAATTAATACTCTGTTTTTCGGCTTTTCCCGTCATTATGAACGGCGCCATCGGCCATACGCAGATCACATATTCGGATCCGCTCCGCTCAAACCGGGCTATCCAGACCGAAATATATTATCCTGCGGCCACCGCCGGCGATGATGTGCCTGTTTCGGCAGGTACGTATCCGGTAATTGTGTTCGGGCATGGTTTTGTAATGGTTTGGAGCGCCTATCAGAACATCTGGGAGGCGCTGGTGCCCGAAGGCTACATTGTGGCTTTCCCGCGCACGGAGGGCAATATTAACCCCAATCATGCCGAGTTTGGAGCCGATCTGGCTTTTCTCACCGCCAAGCTCCAGAGTGAATCGGCCACAAATACCTCGTCGCTTTTTTACGGACATGTAAACAGCCGTTCGGCCATCATGGGCCATTCTATGGGTGGCGGAAGTTCGTTTCTGGCTGCGGCGGGCAATACGTCAATCACTACAATGATTACACTGGCAGCGGCCAATACCAATCCTTCTTCAATTACGGCTGCCGCGCAGGTTACCGTGCCTTCGCTCGTATTTGCCGGTGAGTTTGATTGTGTGGCACCTCCGGTTCAGCATCAGGTGCCGATGTACGATTCACTGGCTTCTGCCTGCAAAGCTTTTGTACAAATTGATGGCGGCGGACACTGCTATTTTGCCGAAAGCAATTTCAACTGCTCGTTCGGCGAAGGCACCTGCACGCCCAATCCTACCATCAGCCGCATTCAGCAACAGGATGCCACGCAGGACATGGCCATTCTCTGGCTGGCTTATTACCTCAAAGACGACTGCCAGGCGTGGACACGTTTTTCTGATTCGCTGGCACAGTCGGGCCGCCTTACCGGCCAGATGAGTTGCCCCATGCCAACGCCCGTGATTACCCAAAACGGCAATCAGCTTTCATCTACATCGGCCACTACTTACCAGTGGTACCTGAACGGCCAGCCCCTTGCCGGTGCCACAGCACAGAATTACACGCCCACACAAAACGGACAGTATTATGTGCAAACCACATATGGCAATAATTGCCCGGTTAATTCAAACACCCTCACCTGGCTTTCCACCGCATTGCCTGCCGCGCTCAATGCCGGGCTGGTAAATGTATATCCCAATCCTGCTGCCGAAAGCTGCACCATTGAATACACCGGCCTGCGCGACGAGGCCTTGCAAATCAGCCTCGTTACACTTACCGGCCAGTGTGTGCAGCGCACACAAACCACAATGGTTGCCGGTCAGCTCCGCCGCACCGTACTCGATTTGCACACATTACCCGCCGGTGCCTACTTACTTATTTTGCAAACACCCGCAGGCGATCAACTGGTATCTCGCTTAATGCACGAGTAATTTTTCCTTCCCCTCTGCTTAAAAACGGCCTATACTGTTAAAGTTCGGCCGTTTTTTAGTTGTTAAAGGCTGCATGAAATCAATAAGCTGCCGAAGCTGTTTGTGTTCTTAGTGCAGCAGGCGAAGAAAATTCCCTGCATATTTTCATCGCAAAAACTTTACCATTCGTGTTTTGCATGGTTCCTGTATAACAGTAATTGTCGGAAGTAGTTAATTTACATACAGCCGATTTTTCACCGTTTGTGTATTCGGTAAGAAGCATTTCTTCATTTTCCACTGTACCTGTAAGCGAATACACAACACTTTTACGTGAGGGATAATAATACGTTCCGCTTACCTGTTTTATCTGATAATCAACAGTGAGATTAAACTCAGCCACAAGCTTTCCCACGTTGCCGGTAAAATGGGTTTCTTTGTTAAAGTATGCAAGATCTTTTACTTCAAGTTCTTTGTAGGACGTTATTTTACCCGCTTTGTCCAACAGCATTTCAACATGCACATTACAGGTTTGGTAGCGAAGTTTCGACTTTCGGAAACACTGAAAATTAATCCAATAATCGGTTATTTGCTCGTTATTGGCACCTTCTGCAACTGTAAAAGTGGAATCGTGAACAGTAATTTGAGGAGTAATAAATTCGAGATAACTCTGGCTAAATAAAGATTGTAGTTGTTGGTTGGTGGGATTGGTAACCGAAATAAATTGATTAACCTGAGGTGCAAAAAAATCAGAGCTATTTATTCGCTGTTGCATGACCGCCACATAATAGCTTTTTACCTGTTGAAGTAAATTTTTCTTTTGCGTGCTTGTATTCGTAAACTCAAAATTTTCTATTTGGGTATTTATTCTGTCTTTAAGAGATTTGGGTAAAACAGCCCAGCAAGTACCTGAAATTATTCCAAGTATCATTGTCCAGGCAAAAAGTTTGTTGTTTTTTAATCGGTTAAAAATCCTATCAAAATAGGTTTCATCTGTTTTAGACATTGTGCAGGGTTTATGGTTACAACTAAACTAAGCATTCAAAATTAAATCCCAATAAACAATGACAACTTATTTTTAATTTTCCAGCAATATATTTAAGTGTTAGTGCAAACAAAAAAGCCGCATTCCTGCATGGAATACGGCTTTTATGAATTAAAAACGTACAATTACAGCGCCACCCAGTTAATGGGCATTTTGCTCTGATTAAGCAGCAGGTAATTGGTTTTGGAGAAATGACGGCAGCCGAAAAACCCGTTGGCCGAGTAAGGCGAAGGGTGAGCCGCTTCAAGCACATGGTGCTTGGTCATGTCGATAAGCGGTTTTTTGTTTTGCGCGTGGCGGCCCCAGAGGATAAACACAATGCCTTCGCGGTGCTCGGAAAGGGCGCGGATTACAGCATCGGTAAAAAACTCCCAGCCCTGCCCCTGATGCGAAGCCGGTGAGTGGGCACGCACGGTAAGCGTAGTATTTAAAAGCAGTACACCCTGTTTGGCCCAGCCCGACAGATCGCCTGTTTTCGGGTAAGGCACATTCAGGTCTTTCTGCATTTCTTTAAAAATATTCACCAGTGAAGGCGGATGCTTGATCCCATTTGACACCGAAAAGCAAAGCCCGTTGGCCTGTCCGGGTCCATGATAAGGATCCTGCCCCAGAATAACCACTTTAACTTCTTCAAAGGGTGTTTGGTTGAATGCGCTGAAAATAAGCGGCCCGGGAGGATAAACCACATTATTTTGTTTCTCATCAGTGAGAAACTGTTTTAAATCCTGAAAATACTGTTGGTGAAACTCCTCAAACAGCATTTCTTTCCAACTTTCACCAATCTGAGGTGATGCGGTCTGCGCAGCAGTGTTGCTCATAATTGTGCAGCGTAATCTAAATGGTTAATAGATGAGTATGATAAGATGAATAATGAAGGTTCCTGTACAATGAAGTAGCAAATGTAACGTTTTCATATTGTTAATAAAAAATCTTTTTACGGGGCCGTCAAAACCTAACTTTGCATGTTATTTGCCGTAAAAAGTGCAAAATCAAAAAACGAGACCTACAAAAATGAAACAGTTCACCCTCATCCTCGCACTCGCTCTTCTTGGCAGCGTATCTATGGTTTCCTGCAAGTCAAAAGAAAAGTGCGACGCGTACAAAAGCAGCACATCTCCCTCAAAAAGCCGTTCGCGCTATTAATCAATAAATTACAGCCGGTGGTAATCACTTTGCCACCGGCTGCATAATTTTTCTGTAATGTGGCAGATTGCACTTCATGATCCTGCACAGCTAAGCAGTCTGGCTATTTCTGATAAGCCCGTGCTTATTTTTAAGCACAGTACGCGCTGCTCAATAAGCGTAATGGCCTGGACCCGCCTTCAGCGCCAATGGAATTCCAGTCTGGAATCCTTACCGGTTTATTACCTCGATTTGCTGAACCATCGCCCCATTTCGGCACAAATTGCCGAAAATTTTAATGTGGAGCATGAATCGCCTCAGGCCCTGCTCATCAGCAACGGCCGCTGCGTGTGGCATGCCTCACACAATGCCATTACGGCAGAAGCACTTGAAGAAGCACTTAAAGCTGTGTAAGCCGCAGCGTTTTCCGCTCAGGAAGCCCACACAAAATTTACCACCTGCTTTATGTCGGGGTGCAAACTCAGCGCCACCGGGCAGGTATGTGCGGCATTCACCAGCATTTGTTTTTCCTTACTGCTGTAGTTGCGCTCGGGCATGGTAAAGGTTACGTGTACCTCAGCCACCCGGCGCGGGTCAGATGCCATTACTTTTACAATTTCGGCTTTTGTCCCGTCTATATTTACTTCAATGCGGTTGGCCAGAATGCCCATAATGGTGAGCATGCAATTGCCCAGTGAGGTAGCCAGCAGATCAGTAGGAGAGAAGGCTTCGCCACGGCCATTGTTATCCGGTGGCGCATCCGTAATGATGGTGTTGCCCGAAAGTGCGTGAACGGCAGTGGTGCGCAGGTTGCCGTTGTATGTAATAGATGATGTAGCCATAATTGTGTTGTATATCCTAACAGGCTGCCATTTATGCGTTTGTGTTTACCGGTTGCATAATAAAAGCACGGCGCTGCTACTTTCTTTGTATTTTTGTTATCAGGCAAAAGTACACCTTATTTATGCGTCTGCTGTTTGTAACCGTCTTCCTTTTTTGTGCATGCGTGATGCAGGCACAGGTACCTGCCGAACAGCAGGTGGTTACAACCAATGCCAATATCTATGATGAAATCGGCGCACTTTACCGGTTTCAGGAAAGCGGCGGTGTACTTGTGCATTCAAACGGTTTTGGTGTACAGTATCAGCGTGGTAAATTCCTGACCGGCTATTCAAAAGCTTATTTTGAAATCCAGCTGGCCAATTTCCGCCACCCGAAAGAAGTGAAAGTGGAAAACCCGGGCTTCGACAACAGCAAAGGCTATTTTTACGGTAAACTGAACAGCCTTTTTATGCTGCGCCCTGGCATTGGTTATCAGAAAGTCATTTATACCAAACCCCGGCAGCGCGGTGTAGAAGTAAGTTTTGTCGCATTTGGCGGTGTGAGTTTGGGTTTGCTCAAGCCCGTGTACCTCATTATTGCACGCGATGTGCCCAATCAGGTAAATTACCAGTCGGTAACCGAACGTTATGACCCGGCCGAGCATTTTACCGATAACATCATCGGCAGGGCTCCGTTTGCGCGCGGACTTGGCGAACTAAGCATTGTACCCGGCGCATACGGCAGGTTGGGCCTGAACTTTGATTTTTATAACCGTGTGCCGGCCGACGAACAGCGGGGACAGGAAAAGGTACGATCGCTGGAAACCGGAATATGTATTGATGCATACCCCAAAAAAATGCCTGTAATGGCCAACGAGCAAAACAAACCTGTACTGCTCACGGTTTATTTATCGCTTTCTTACGGGCGAAAATGGATTTGAAGACCTGACAAGCGCTGAAGTATGAGTACAACAACATTGGAAACAACCGCCGAACCACGTATGAAAAAGCCTGAATGGCTTCGCGTGAAACTGCCCACCGGAGAGAATTACCTCAAGGTGCGCTCGCTGGTTGACAAACATAAACTGCACACGATCTGCGAAAGCGGCAATTGCCCGAATATGGGCGAATGCTGGGGAGCAGGCACAGCCACGTTTATGATTCTTGGCAACATCTGTACCCGTTCGTGCGGATTTTGTGCCGTGGCAACCGGCCGTCCGCTGCCGGTTGATGAGGGCGAGCCTGAACGTGTGGCCGAATCAGTGAAGCTGATGGGCGTGAAACATTGTGTAATCACTTCGGTTGACCGCGACGAACTCAAGGATGGGGGTTCAATAATCTGGGCACGCACCATTACGGCAATCCGTAAAGCCAGCCCGGATACCACCATTGAAACACTTATCCCTGATTTCAAAGGTGAGCGCGAAAATATTCAGCGCCTCATCGACGTGATGCCTGAAATCGTTTCACACAACATGGAAACGGTGCGCCGCCTTACCCGTCAGGTGCGCATTCAGGCCCGTTACGACCGCAGTCTCGAAGTATTGCGCATACTGCATGAAGGCGGATGCCGCACCAAATCGGGCATTATGGTAGGGCTTGGCGAAACACGCGAAGAAGTACTCGAAACACTCGATGATCTGCGCCGTGTGGGTGTTGAAATCATTACAATCGGCCAATACCTGCAGCCCACCAAAAAACATCTCCCCGTGCAGGAATTTGTTCATCCCGATACATTTGCCTTCTACAAGCAGGCGGCCCTCGAAAAAGGCTTCCGGTATGTAGAAAGCGGCCCGCTGGTACGTTCGTCGTACCACGCAGAAAAGCATCTTTAATCTGATTTACATTACTTCTTTTAAGTGCTGTAAATCAGTTTGTTCGCGTTCGTTCTTGCATCCCCCGGACACATCCCCGTGTTTAATTATGGCCTATGTTAGCAGGCAATTAGTAGAACGGTTTGGTAAAGCAGGTGAAAAAACATACTTTTGGAAACTTGCTGTAAATCTATCTGACCAAAGAAAAAAAAGGGAACAAAAATTAATCAAAAGTCAATGAAACGAAACAGACTCATGGTTGCCGGAACCGGCCTTGCTGCGGCAGGTCTGGCACTGTTTGCCTCCTTTACCCTGATCGATGGAAACGGTGCCAAGTACCGTCCTTCGGCTTCGGTAAAACTCAAAAGCGAACATGATCTCGAATCGCATGGAGCCGCCGGTGCTGCTCAGTGGCGCTTCGACCGTTTGAAAGATGCAAACGGAAACCTCGATGTGGCGGAGATGCTGCGAATTAACCGCCTCTCTTCACAGTCGTTGAATGCGCAACGCAACAACAGCGCCACTTCTGTTACTTCTGCAAACTGGACCAACCTTGGTCCCGATAATATTGGTGGCCGTACCCGTGCGCTGCTTATCGACAATCAGGACGCTGCCAACAACTACCAGCACATGTTTGCCGGTGGTGTGAGCGGCGGTCTCTGGGAATCAACCGATGGTGGCAACAACTGGTCGCGCAATCCAGGTTTCTTCAGCCTTCCTGAAGTAAATCTTAACGTGGCCAGCATTGCACAAGGCTCTGATGGCGCCATTTACGTAGGAACCGGTGAAGGTCTTTACGGACAGAATCAGTTCAACGTATCCGGTTCAGGTGCTGGTGGTTTCCTCGGCGGTGGCATGTATAAGTCAACCGACCGTGGTGCAACCTGGACACTGCTTACCAACACCGAGCCTGCCACATCAAACTCAAGCACTTCTGTGTGGGCGGCTATTAATAAAATTGGTGTGGATCCGACTAACGCACAGCGCGTAGTGGCCGCTACCAATAAAGGTATCCGCATTTCAAACGACGGTGGCCAGAACTGGACCGCTCCTGCCGGTACACTGGGCACAGCTGGTGCTACGGATGTGGACTTTGGTTCTGATGGCTCACTGGTTGTTTGTGTAGTTGGTCGTCCGCATCGTTCTACCGATGGTGGTGCTACCTTTACCAATATTGGCACCACACCCAGCGTAGGTTTCTTAACCGGCTCACTTGTGCGTGTGGAAATTGGTATCGCTCCGTCTGATCCGAACTGGATTTATGCTTTCTGCGCGGCTTCAAACGGTACGCTTGCAGGTGCACTGCTCACCATAGACGGTGGTCAGAACTGGACAACCATTGCCGGTGCCAGCTCAGCGGCTTTTGATCCCTTCGGTACAGGTCAGGGCGATTATGACAACGTGTGTGAGGTTGATCCGAACAACAAAAACCGCTGCGTATTCGGTGGTGTGCAAATCTGGCGTTGGGAAAACGTTACCCCCAATCCCTCCACACAAAATCCTCCTGCCGGTCAGTGGGATCGTATTGCACTCGAATTCCCGAACGTGATTCAGAATCCCTACTACGTGCATTCCGACAAGCATGCTGTAGTTTTCCACCCCACCACTCCCGGCACATTCTACGTTGGTACCGACGGAGGTGTATTCCGCACAGTGGATGATGGTAACTTCTACCAGCCGATGAACCGTGGTTACGTAACCACCCAGTTCTACTCCGTAGCACACGATCACTTCTCCGAAAATCGTGATCTTGCTGCAGGTGGTTTGCAGGATAACGGAACGCTTTACATCAACGGACTTGGCAACACCGCAATGGATGCTGAACCGATTGGTGGTGGCGACGGTGGTCACACCGAGATGTCATTCCTCAACCCCCAGGCTATTTTTGCAACTGTTTATTACGGTGCGCTTTCACGCTCTAACAATAATGGTGGCGGCTTTGCCGATTTCTACACCGAGCGTGTAACCAATGAGCCTGGTTTCGGCAATCCTTTCTTTGCCTCTTTCGTAACACCGATTCGTCTTTGGGAAACACTTAACAACCCCCAAAGCAAAGACTCTGTGACCTTCATCAACCCGATTCGTCAGGTACTTGTTGGTGCCGGCAATGGTGTTGAAGACAGTTTGTTGTTCCAGCTTTCACTTGCTGCTGTTTCGCCCACCTCAGTTCCCGCACCCTCTTTTGATCTCGGATCAATCATGGTTACAGCCGGTGCAACGGATACGGTGTTCTCAAACAATGCCGGTGTATTCAGCGGCGACGGTACAGGTTCTGTAAGCACGAATGGTTACATTACGCTGCGCTTCAATAACGCACCTGCCAATAACGCTGTTATCCGCGTATTCTACGGTGTCCGTTACAATGCGGGTTCAACACTCAATATTTCAAGCCAACAGGTTCCCGGCCGCTCGTATGAGTGGGTATCAAATGCAGCCATTTTCCCGCATGATACCGTTCGCATTCAGGATCCGATCAACGCCCGTCTGGTGGTGGGTACAACCGTTTCCAACCCGTCGTTTGATGGTGGTGTGTATATGACCAAAGGTCCGCTGCAGTTTGCTTCAAATCCCGAGTGGATGAAAATTGCAGGCCGCCTGTCCACACCGTCTTCACTCACCGGCGAAATTGCTACCATGACCTGGAGCAACGACGGCGATATTCTTTACGTAGGTACTGCTGCCGGAAGCGTATTCCGTGTGTCAAACATCAATAATGTGGTTGATTCATCAAATGGTGATATTGAGAATGGAAACACCACCAACCCCAATGCAGTGGTTACATGTACCCGCATTGCCGCATTCACCGGACGTAACGTAACGGCTATTGATGTGGATCCGGCCGATAATGGTCGTGTGGTTGTGGCATTGGGTAACTATGCACAAACACAGTATGTATATTATTCGTCAACAGCCGATACAGATCCTGCGGTAAGCAATGCTGGTTCGTTTGTAAGCAAAACCGGCAACATGATTACGCCGGGCACCGGTCTCGGTGCAGCTCCCGCGTATTCAATTTCGTTTGATAAATACAATCCCAACCGTGTGCTGGTAGGCACCGAGCGTGGTATTATTGAAACACAAAACATTACTGCCGGTACTGTTTCATGGGCTTGGGCGCTCACCGGTCTGAATGAAAACGTAGGTGTTGACATGATTCGTCAGCAGCGCTGGGATCCCTGGCATGTGAAAAATGCCGGCTGTTTCTACATCGGTACACACGGCCGTGGTATCTGGCGCGACGACAGCTCTTGGCAGCAGCCCACCAGCATCAACGAACCGGGTGCCGGCGGAAGTGCAGGAGCTACTGCAAACAAAGATCTCCGCGTATTCCCGAACCCGGTGGTTGACAATGCCAGCGTAGCTTTCCGTCTTACCCAGCAGGGCGATGTAACCATTGACCTGTATGACCTCAACGGTCGTGTGGTTATGAGTGAGCAGCAGAGCAATCTTGCTGCCGGTCAGCAAACCGTTCGCTTCAACGCAGGCGATCTGGCCCGTGGCACTTACCTGATTGTGGTTTCTCAAAACAACAACCGCATTGGTACAGGCCGCTTCATCAAGCTTGATCAGTAATTGATTAATACGTTCCCGCAAACGGCGCTCGCTTTAAAGTGAGCGCCGTTTGTATTTTATCCATTCTTAACATCCATACACCGGCCAACTCATTACCTTTACTATTACAAACAGATTACAAAGCCTATGAAACCCATTCGAGTTGCCATTAACGGATTTGGCCGCATTGGCCGCGTTACGCTCCGCATTTTGCTTGAGCGTAAGGATATTGAGGTGGTAGCCATAAATGATATTACCGACAGCCGTACACTGGCACACTTATTTAAATACGATTCAGTGCATCGCCGTTTTGCCGGCGAAGTTTCGGCAACTGACGATGCTCTTGTAATTAATGGCCACAGCATTCCGGTACTTTCGCATAAAGATCCCGCAGCGTTGAACTGGGGGGCTTTCAATACGGATATTGTGCTGGAATGCACCGGCAAATTTCTCAGCCGCGAAACGGCACAGCTGCATTTGAATGCGGGCGCAAAAAAAGTATTGCTTTCGGCTCCGCCTGATGGCGATATCAAAGCCGTGGTGCTGGGTGTAAACGATTCAATTCTTTCGCCCGATGATGTGATTATTTCAAACGCCTCATGCACCACCAACTGTGCCGCACCCATGATTAAGGTGCTTGATGATAACTGGGGTATCGACGATGGCTACATCACCACCGTACATTCGTACACCGGCGATCAGCGTTTGCATGATGCACCGCACAAGGATTTGCGTCGCGCGCGTGCGGCAGCAGTGTCTATGGTGCCCACCTCAACCGGAGCGGCCAAAGCCATAACCAAAATTTTCCCGCATCTTGATGGCCGTCTGGGAGGCTGCGGCATTCGTGTGCCCGTGCCCGATGGTTCGCTTACCGATATTACCTGCCAGCTTAAAAAACTGCCTACCGCTGCAGAAATAAACGCAGCATTTAAAGCTGCGGCCCTCGGCGAACTCAAAGGTATTCTTGAATACACCGAAGAGCCGCTGGTATCAATAGATGTGGTGGGCAATCCGCACTCATGCCTTTACGATGCTGAATTTACTTCGGTGGTAGGCAATATGGTAAAAGTGCTTGGCTGGTACGATAACGAGTACGGCTACTCAAGCCGTCTGGCCGATCTTACACAAAAAGTAGGAAGCTGGCTGTAAGCGTTTGCTCAGCCTTCAAATGTTTTCAGTTCAAGCCCGTTTCCGTCGAACACGGCGTAGGTATTGTAGCGCAGCCAGTCGCCAAGATTGATGTAGCGGCTGTTTGGGCCTGCTTCCTTATCCACAGGCAAATGCCGGTGCCCGAATACAAAATAGTCGGTGTGCGCTTTTTGCAATTCGCTGCGGCAGTATTGCATCAGGTATTCTTTCTCATCGCCGAGCCACTGGCGTTCATCTTCTTTTTTATCATATCCCCGGCGCGAGAAGAAGTCGGCAAGTCCGATACCAGTGTTGGGGTGTATGCGTGCGTAACACCATTGGAGCAACGGGCTACGGAAAATACGTTTGATGAATTTGTATTTATGATCGCCGGGACCTAAGCCATCGCCGTGACCGATAATAAACGTTTTCCCTTTCAGTGTTATATGAAGCGGCTCGCGGTAGAGTTTTACGCCGCATTCTTCTTCGAGGTAACCAAACATCCACATATCGTGGTTACCGGTAAATACGTGTACGGGAATGCCTTTGTCGGTAAAATCGGCAATACGCGCAAGCAGACGAACAAAGCCTTTGGGTACTACACGCTTGTATTCGAACCAGGCATCAAATAAATCGCCAACCAGAAAAATTTGTTCCGCATCATGCTCAATACTGTTGAGCCAGCGGATAATACGTTTCTCGCGTTCAAGACTGGAAACACGATCCGGTATTCCGAGGTGGAAGTCGGAGGCGAAATAAATTTTACCGGATCGTGTTTCAGTCATATTCTGTTAGAAGGCGTTGCTCAGAATTTTTGCCGGACGAAGGTCGTCGAAACGAATTGTGAAGCGAACGGTTTCAAGCATGTTGATATCGTTTACATCGAGGTAATCTTTGATATCAGCAGAGTAGAGCAGGGGCAGATACACGTCGGTAATGCCAACCTGTATGTGTAAACCGGCGTTGTACTGGAATGCCGTTTCGCCACCGGTGCCATCAATGCTGTATAAACCGGCATCGGCATACAAACGCAGCCAGCTGAATACGCGCGGTTTAAAGGGCAACTGAATATCAGCATTGAGTGCGGTAAGCCAGTTTGATGTTTGACCGAGCGGCGAGTAGATTTTAAATGCACCGTCGGTATTTACCATCTGCCGCGAGAAGAAACCGGTAAGCTGGTTGCGTGCAGCAAACACATGGTCGTAGAGGTAATCGTGGTTGCCGATGCCTTGCGGGCCCCAGCCGCTGAGGCGGAAACGGTACAAGCCATTGTTGGCGGCATCGCTCAGGAAGCCTCCGGCAAAGAAACGGAAGTCGATAGAGCGGTTACGCTTGTAGCGGAGTTTGTAGTTGGCTGTTACCTGTACTTTACTCATGTTGTCGCCGGTCTGGAACTGGGTAAGGATGTTCCATGGATTTTTCTTGTTGGCGTTATTGATGAGGTAGTTTGCTTCGAAGAAGGTGCGGTCGTAAGGACGAATAACCAGTGAGGTTGTGTTGGGATCCATGATGTAGGTTACGCGGTCTTCGCGCACCCATACCGATCGGAAAGAAAGTGTATGTGTAGTGGGATTGCGGAGGCGTTTCTTCTTAAACTCAAAAGAAATTCCGGGGGCCACTTTAATGAAGCGCAGTTTGCGTGCATTAAAATCTTCATTGGCACCGGGAATATTCATTTCGTCCACATTGAGCATGTGATAGGAATTTCCAACTGCACCAACTTTGATCAGGCGGAATGCTTTCTTCGGCATGATATTGAAGAATGCTTCGCCGTGCCCGACAATATCCTTGCTGCCGAATGCGTACATGGGCATAATGGCAAACTGGAATTTTTTCGGGAAGATAGTCTGGTTGTAGATTGCAGCACCGGCCATGAATTTGTCGTAGTGATTGAGGCCAACTACCGGCGACCAGAACAGTTGTGTGCGTGCCGGATCTTCATAACTGCCGCCAAGCTGCAGTTTAAAAGGCTCTGCTTTGCGCAGCAGACCATGTGTGTGGTAAGTATTGTTTTTGCGTTCGATTTCGGGCATATCTTCCTCGAAGTCGATGCGGATGCGGTCGTAATCGCCTGCAGGGAGTGTCAGTGTTTTTTCGCCGGTAAAGCCTTCGTACCACACGGTTTTGGGCAATGCGCCGATGCGTATGCCATGCAGTGCCACGGGGCCGGCAATATCGCCGGTGTTGCGGAGTGTTACGGCCCAGGTGTTGTCGCTGTTGCGTTTGGCCGATACAATTTTATAATCGAGGTGATCGGTGGTGTTGATGAGCTGACGCAGCCAGTCGAGTTTGCGGCCGGTTACTTCTTCAAGCGTAGAGAACAGGTCTTCGGGCTGGGGATGCTTGAATTTCCAGCGTTCGAAGTAGGTGCTCATGGCTTTGTCGTAAAGTGTATCGCCAAGGTAGCCGCGCAGGTAATCGAATACTACGGCTGTTTTGGAATACATGATGGTGCCGTAGTTGGTGCTTGTGAAATCAGCCGAATGAAACTGGCAGGGCTGATCGGTATGCTGGCTGGCTGAGATGTTGAAGAGCAGATAATACTGTGCTTTCTGCTTGAGTTTTTCCAGACCGGCCAGATTAGCCAACCCATTGGGCCCGCTTTGTCCGCCTACGAGCGACCAGTTGGGGTATTTTGTTTCGTGGTAGCGAAGCTCGTTTGCTGAGTTGATGCCTTCATCGAGCCAGCCGTTTACACGTTCGTTGCTGCCGAGTATGCCGTAGAACCAGTTGTGGCCTACTTCGTGCATAATTACCGTTTCGAGTGTGGCCGCACTGTTAACACCGCCAATTACGGTAATGTTCGGATATTCCATTCCGCCGCCTGCGCTCAGCGCACCGTCAACAGCAGTGCAGTGGTTGTAAGGATAATCGCCGTTCCAGAGTGAGTAGTAATTGAGCGCATCATTCACATACGGGATTGAGTTTTTCCAGAGGCGGGCATGGTCGTTGGTAAACATTACCCAGGTGGTTACTTTGCGTTTGCTGTGGGGCATGTTTACATCACCCTTCAGCACATTGTAGCGTTTGTCGCAGAACCACGCAAAGTCGTGTACTTTTTCCTGATGATAATGCAAGGTTTTAAATTCGGGCGATGAGGCGGGGAATTCAATGTCTGAATAGTCGTAATCTTTTTTGGCGGTAGCTGCTGCTTTTTCATCCAGCCATTTTACTTCATCCGGGCAATCGGTAAGATCGCCGGTGGCACCTACCACGTAATTTTTCGGAACCGAAATAAATACATCAAACTTGCCGAACTCTGAGTAAAATTCACCCTGATCAAGATAGGGAATTTCGTTCCATCCGTTACGGTCGTACACTGCCGGTTTGGGATACCACTGGGTAATCTGGTACTGTTGTTTGATATGGCCGAGACGGGAAAATTCGCCGCTCGGAATTTTCACGCGGAATGGAGTAGCAATGGTAATTTCGCCGCCGGGTTGCAACGGCTGGTTGAGCACAATTTTTATAATGTCGATGTGCTGCGGATGGGCTTCGGTTTTCACCGGCTGCCCGTCAACGGTAAAGTTCAGACTGTCGATATAGCCCCGATCTTCGTCTTTGGCGTAATGAAATTTCAGCTCGCCGTTTTCGGTAAGCTGTTTGCCAAGTGCGGTCTGGTTATTTTTATAGGCATTGGGCCAGATGTGCATCCAGATAAACGGCAGCGCATCAGGCGAGTTGTTTTTGTAAACCAGCTTTTCATCGCCGTACAAAAAATGTTTTTCATCGTCCAGTTTTACATGGATGGTGTAGGCCACATCCTGCTGGAAGTAGGCCTTCGACTGGGCGTTGAGACTACCGGAAAGCGCAGCGGCAGAAAGCAACAGGAGCAGTTTTTTCATGCGATAGAGGGATAGATTATTGTGCTGTGACGATTACAGTATATCTAATGTTACAGGATGTTTAGTTATTGGTTGCCCAGTTCTTTTTCAAGCAGGTTACCAAGCATTTTGCCCCGTACGTCGGTATGAATGATTTTTCCTTCGCGGTTGAGCAGGAAGGCGCGGGGAATGGAGGATGCACCATATTTTGTGGCAAACGAACCGGCCGGATCCTGAGTATTGTCGAGCACATGCCATTTCCAGATTAACCCGTCGTCGGCTATGGCTTTCTTCCAGGCTTCCTTGTCTTTGTCGAGCGAAACGCTGAAAACCTCGAAGCCTTTATCGTGGTACTTTTTGTAGTTAGCTACTACATTTGGCGATTCCTGCCTGCAGGGCTGGCACCACGAGGCCCAGAAATCAATCAGCACCACTTTACCGCGAAGTTCGGAAAGGCGCATGGTTTTGCCTTCGGTGTTTTGCAATACAATGTCGTCGGGCACCTGTCCTTCGGCAAACGGACTGGGCCGTGGTTCAAGTGCTTTGTGAATGCGTGTAACCATTTCTTCGAGCATGGTTACGTTGGGCGATGTGGGATATTTTACCTTGAGCGCAGCCACCGTTTTATCAAAGTAGGCAAGATCTTCGGCCTGATCGAGCAGTTGCAATGCGGGAATGTTGGCAAACGAGGCGGGATGTTTATCAATAAAAGCGCGCACAAATACCACGCCTTCATCCATCAGTGCGTCTAACTTTTCCTGTGCTTGTGTAAATGGCTGTTCAATGGCCTTGTCGAGTGAGTCGATGCGATTTTTATTATTGTTGCTCAAGCTCACTTCATACTGATAAATCTGCAGCAACGAATCACGGTAGCGCAACACGGGCTCGCGCTTTTTTTCATACCCGATCATGTATTCATTCAGCTGCTTGAAGTGTTTGGTATCTTCCGAACCTTCTGCCTGCCATGAATAGCCGAGGTTTTTTGCATCGCCGGTAAGTTTCACCTCATCGCCGGGACCAAGTATGAGCACGGCATTCTGGCTGCCGTCTCGCCCTACCACCACATTGTAAAAACCTTTGTGTGCTATTTCTGCGTAAAGCGTAAAACGGCCTTCCTCGTCGGCAATGGTAGAGTCGATGGTTTTGAATTCCTTCGACGATACATCCACGAAGTAGATGGTGTCACCACTGCAGTTTTTGAGTTCACCGTTAACGGTGATGTTGCTGTCGCCGGGTTTGCTTCTGCCGTTGCTGCCGCAGTTTACATGCAGTGTGAATGCAGCGATGACTAAAGTCAGATAGAGAAATTTTTGCATGAGCTGGCTCAGGGTTGTTCGTCGAGTACTTTTTTCACTAATTCGCTGGCTACTTTCGGATCGGCCTTGCCTTTGGAGAGTTTCATTACCTCACCCATAAACATGCCTACCAGATTGGTTTTGCCGTTCTTATATTCGGTCACTTTGGCGGGATATTTTGCTACGGCTTCCTTCACTAATTCAAGCAGCGCACCTTCGTCGCTTTCCTGAATCAGGTTGTGCGCTTCGGCCAGTTCGAGCGGAGTTTTATCGGTGTGTTGCGCCATGAGCGGGAAAATGCGCTGGTTGGCTACGGCAAAACTTACCTTTCCGCTGTCGATAAGCTCAATGAGTTGAGCCAGCCGCTGTGCCGAAACGGTGAGCTGACTGATGTGTATGGCGTTTTCGTTGAGGTATGATTTTACCGGGCCCATTACCCAGTTGGCAGCCGCTTTGGCCGCTGCTTTGCGGTCGGGCAGGGCAGCGGTGTGGCGTAAAACCTCTTCGTAGAAAAGTGCAATTTCCTTTGCATCGGTAAGTACGCCTGCATCGTAAGCGGTGAGGCCGAGTTCAGCGGTGTACTTGCGGAAGAGTGCAGCCGGCAGGGGCGGAAGTTCGCTTTGTACGCGGGCAATGTGTGTTTGAGTAACCATTACCGGCAGCAAATCTGGCTCCGGAAAATAGCGGTAGTCGTTGGCTGCTTCCTTGCTGCGCAGCGAAAACGTGGTGCCGGTTAATGCCTCAAAGCTGCGTGTGTCCTGATCAATTATTCCACCCGCTTCAATAATGTCAATCTGCCTGATCACTTCGTGTTCAATGGCACGCTTCACATTGCTGATGGAGTTCATGTTTTTCACTTCCACGCGTCGGCCGAATTTCGGGTCGCCTTTTTTGCGTACCGAAATGTTGGCGTCACAGCGCAGGCTGCCTTCTTCCATGTTGCCGTCGCAAATGTCGAGGTAGCGCACTAAGCGGCGTATTTCGGTGAGGTAGCGGTAGGCCTCGTCGGCGCTGGCAATATCGGGTTCGGTAACAATTTCCACCAGCGGTACACCGGCGCGGTTCAGATCCACCAGCGTATCCAGCGGATCGGCATCGTGCATGCTTTTGCCCGCGTCTTCTTCCATGTGAATGCGCTGGATGCGGATAATCTTTTCGTTGCCGTTGTCGTCTTTGATACGCACTTTGCCATTGGTACAGATCGGTGTTTTGTCCTGCGTAATCTGGTAGCCTTTGGGCAAATCGGCATAGAAATAATTCTTGCGGGCGTATTCGTTCCGCTCGCGTATTTCGCATTCGAGCGCCAGCCCGAGACGTATGGCAAAGTCGATAACCTGCTTGTTGGCTTTGGGAAGTGTACCCGGCAAACCCAGTGTAACCGGGCTCACCAGTGAGTTTGGCATGGCGCCGTAAGCGGCTTCGTCGGCCGCATAGGCTTTGGTACGGGTAAGCAACTGGGCGTGAACTTCAAGACCAATTACCGGTTCGTAGAGATCGTAAACGGATGATGACATAGTGCAATGTGAAACCGGAACACTGTTTCCGGCAAACGTGCGAATTTACGGATTTTTTGGCGGGGACGGAGTAGTTGATGATCGTAAAAATGGTTAGTGTATTGCTTTAAACAGTCGGGGCTGATTCGTTAAGAATCAGCCCCGGTCAGTTAAATTTCAGCATTAGCTTACGCATTAAGAATAATTGAAGCCATGTCCTTTTCAGACTGATGAATTCTTTTTTGGTTTTCAAGTCTGAACTCATGCATTTCTTCTTCAATTCTTTTCATAATCTGATCTTTATCCTCGCGAATAATTTCTCCAATTATCCCTTTTTCCTGAAGTTCTTGAAGAGTTCTCTCGAAGTTGCTTTTCAGTTTTGTCATAATCTTAACAGATTATTGTAGAAACCTGTAAATGGAGTAATTGATTTATTAATTTTGGTTTTTATAAACCCTGAAAAATTTGCACGAATATAATAATTTCCAACCAGAGCCGCAAGTATATTTATTCTTTTAGGTTCAGTAGCATCAAAAATCATAATACCACTACAAAGTCCTGTATTAACCATTTCTTTATCAATAATTTCAGCAATCCAGATAAATTTAGGCATTGAGCTGCTAAGAATAAGTTTCTTGAATTCTACCGCTAGGAGAGTATTTTGCGTGATGTAATGTTTGTATGATCGGCTTGATGCAAGTAACGTTCGAATAATGATCTGTTTATTTGAAATAAGTTCGTGCTTTTTTAATATTGAAATAGCATTCATCCGTGCTTCTTCTGCTACCATATAGATTTTATGATAAAGGGGAACTGCTATGCTATGAATTGCACATTTTTCCCATAATTCATTTTCATAATATGAAGTAGGATCAGTTAATTCTGCTAATTGATACGGTGGATAATTATCGTCAATGAATACATACTGATCGAATAAGTCATAGTAGTCGTAAACTCTTAATTGTTGTTGTTCAATATCAATAATTGGGGAGATATTTTCGAGAGATTTTTTGTAGTTCAGTTCGCGGCCTACTATTGTTAGGGCATGCCCAATTTTACTATTTCTAATCATACCAATAACCGGTATTCCTGATTCGATATACATTTTTAACAATCGGATAAAGTCGCCTTCATGCGCATCTCTGGAATATATTTTCACGCCAAAGCCAAATTCTTTTAGTAAATATGAAATTTGGCTTGCTGTTAGTCCGTTCGTAGGTGTAAGTCGTTGGAATGAATATGAGCTTAAAGTTTTATTTATTTTTGATGGAAGCGTAGGTGTATATTCAGGATAACGATTTCCGAAATATTCCAGAACAGACCAAATAGTTGTTTCTGCGCAAGAGATAGTTTCGCTGTCTTGTGAGCAGTGAGGAAACCCGTTTACACTCATCTTTAAGCCATTAACTGTAATATTATAAGCTACATTACATATAGCAAATTCGGAATTCTTAAAGGCTTTAGGAGAAATAACATTTCTTCCGATAATAAATGGAAATGTTGGTCTTATTACTAAGAAACCAAGATAAATTTCTCTTAAAAATGGTGATTTTTCAGAATTGAAAAAGTCTGATTCTAAAACGGGACTACTAAAGAAAGATAAACGTATGCAATTACGAGAGAACTCCTCTCCTTTTGATGCATAATAATGGTAGTAAGAGTCTCTGTATATTTTATCTACATAAGGATGCTCTACGATGATATACAGGTCATCTTTTAGGAAGCTCAAAAAGTTATTTAATTGGTCTAAACTTTTAGCCAATTCAATGTCACTAATTGAGTAGCGTTCTGATAATAAATTTCTTACAGGATCATTAACATTTGTGATATGTACCGTCTCAGTGAGTAATTCTTCCATAAATTAATAGCTAAAATTTGCATAAATCTAATGAAAAATATATCCATTTCAGTATTGTATTTCCTGTTTCCTCTTTTCTATTTTCTATTTCCTGTTTCAGATAAATTGTCTTGTATCACATCAATTCTTACTTCACCTTCCTCCCCGGATTATTACTCAAAAACGCCTCCCAGCTCCCAAATTTCTTCTCCACCTTACCGCCCGCACCCGAATTCTGAAAATAGTGACAAACCGCAGCCGCCAGTCCGTCGGTGGCATCAAGGTATTTGGGAAGCTCTTTTATTTTCAGCAATTGTTGCAGCATGGCGGCCACCTGTTCTTTCGAAGCATTGCCATTGCCGGTAATGGACATTTTTATTTTCTTGGGGCTGTATTCGAAAATGGGAATATCGCGGTTGAGCGCCGCAGCAATAGCCACACCCTGTGCGCGTCCGAGCTTGAGCATGGACTGTACGTTTTTACCAAAGAATGGTGCTTCAATGGCAAATTCATCAGGCTTATGAAGATCGGCCAGGGCCAGGGTTTCTTCGAAAATACGTTTAAGCTTGAGGTGCGGGTCGTCGATTTTTTCGAGACGGATAACCCCCATTTCAAGCAGCGTCATTTGCCGGCCGGTAATGCGGATGGCGCCAAAGCCCATGATGGTTGTACCGGGATCGATGCCGAGCACAACTTTATCAACAAGTGGTTTGGCAGGAGTGGTTGCTGACACGTGGTTTTGCTTATTTTGGCGCTGTGAAGAAACACCGCAGGGCATTATTGCGATGGCTTTCGTGGCTGCTAAAGGTAGCAATAGTTTCGGCTGCGGTGTGGTACCTGTGGCTGTATATGCGCAGCAACCAGCTCACGCAGCATTTCACGCAGCTTGCCGGAGCATCATTTTCACTTTGGCTGGCCGTGTGGTTGCTGTGGCCGCTGAACTGGGGGCTTGAAGCGTTGAAATGGAAACTCCTTGTGCGGCAACTTCAGCCGGTACGTTTCGGGCAGGCGCTGCAGGCTGTGCTGGCTGGTGTTACTGTGGGCACGGCTACACCCAACCGCGTGGGCGAAAGTGTAGCGCGTGTGTGCATTCTTCCTCCCGAAAAACGGGTGGCTGCACTTGGGCTGGCTGCTGCCGGAAGTGCCGCCCAGTTACTGGTTACATCGCTTGCTGCCGTGGCCGGTATGTTTTATGCCCGAAAGGAGCTGCAGCTTCCTGCCATAGAACCGGGGCCGGTGTTTGGGTTTGGACTGGGCATTGCGTTGCTGTGTGTGTGGCTTTATTTCGTGCTGCGTAACTATCCGCAAGGCAAACAGTTCCTTCATTCATTCGCTCAAATCCGCCGGTCTGCAGCTATTGCGGTGCTTACACTCTCGGCGTTGCGCTATTTGGTTTACATGTTTCAGTTTGTGCTGCTGCTGCGCGCTGCTGGTATTGCGCTTCCGGTTGATATGCTGGCGGCTGCAGTGGCGGTTACGTATGGCATTGTTACACTTGTACCCACATTTGCCTTTACCGAAATTGTAGTGCGTGGCTCGGCGGCGGCGGCTGTTATTGGCGGCATGTGCGGCAATGCGGAGGCTGCACTGAGCGCGGCGGTGGTGTTGTGGAGCATTAACGTAGGACTTCCCGCACTGGCGGGTATTGTGCCTGTGCTCACTTTCCGGTTGTTCAAAAACGATGCACATGATTGAAGCGGTTTACATTGTGTCACTGCTTCTTGCTGCGGCATATCTGTTTGTGCTGTTGCCGCCGGTGTGGCGTTTTAGGCGGTTGCCGGCGCAAAAGTTATTGCCGCCATTGCCTTTGTCTGTAAGTATTATTGTACCTGCGCGCAACGAGGAGATGCATATTCTCCAATGCCTTGCTGCACTTCAGCGTCAAACATGCGGAGCGGAAATAATCGTGGTAAACGATCATTCTGCCGACCACACCGCTGCGCTGGCGGCTTCGGTACCGGGTGTGCGTGTGCTGGATCTGGAACCGGGAAAGGCCGGCAAAAAAGCGGCGCTTGAAAAAGGTATTGCAGCAGCAGGCGGCACATTGATACTTACCACCGATGCCGACTGCACGCCGCCGCCCCTGTGGTGTGCAAGCCTTTCGGCCGCCCTGCAGGGGCAAACAGAACTTTGCATCGGTCCGATTCTGTTGCAGGGTGGGAAAAGCTGGCTTACGGCCATGCAAAACATCGAAAGCATTGCCGTGCAGAGTGTATCGGCCGGAATGCTGAGCCAGGGTGTGGCGTTTACGGCCAGTGGAGCCAGTTTGGGCTATTACCGCCATGTGCCCGCGGCTGCGGGGGGCTATGCACAGGATCAAACTCCTTCGGGCGATGATGTGTTGCTGTTGTTGCGCACACACAGGCGTAATCCGGCTTCAGTAGTTTGGCTGCATAACCCCGAAGCCATTGTACCCGCCGCCGCCGCCGCCACATTGCCTGAGTTCATTAGTCAGCGTATTCGTTGGGCTTCCAAATATGGCAGCTATACTTCCCGGCCAGTGCGTATGCTGGGCTTAAGCCTTGCGGCGGCGGCGGTTTGGCCCTGGCTGCTGGCGCTGGCGGCGTTGTATGTGCCTGACTTTTTTGTGCCGCTGGCCGGGTTTCTTGCGTTAAAATTTGCAGGCGACTTTTTGTTATTATCTTTATCGCAGTCGTTCTTCCGAAAGCCTGATCTTTTGCGCTGGTTTGCAGTTGTGTGGCCGCTTTATCAGCTTCTCACACCTGTAATTGCCGCAGGTGCACTTCGCAAAAAATTCAGCTGGAAAGAAAGAACATACACCACCTGAACCCGACAGGAAAAACGCATGCAGGCATCGCCGGATAATTCGCTACACGAATTCGCCCAGACCATTTCCTCTGAAACAGGAAGCGGGAGGTCGTTGTCTATGATGGCCAACGCATGGCGAAGGATGCGAAAAAACAAACTTGCCTTAGTGGGGCTCTGGGTAATTGTGGCAATGATTTTTATTGCCATTCTTGGCTATACCATTACACCCGACGGGAGCCCCGATGCGGATACACACATTGACGAACTCAGTATTTGCAAGCCCGGTTTCTCATGCCAGATTCTGCGTTTCCGCAAACATGATGAGCCCAACGTCACCGGTTTCTTTCGCAAAATGATTTTCGGCGAACCAAACGATTATCAGTATCACGCAATTTCTGATTATTCGTTCGAAGACAATGCGATTGTGTGGCATGAGTGGGCAGAGGGCGGCTCAGGAGGAAAAGAACACCGCGACCTGCTTACTGAGGTTATTTATGCCGTTAACGAATCACGTCCGCAAAACTCCGATACCATCCGTCAAACCGAAGTGTTTTACGAAATAGGTAACGCGGCCCCGCAAACGCGAACCTGGTCGCAACTTCGCCACGAAGTACTTGCCAATATTCACCAGCAAACGTTCTGGCTGGGTACTGATCAGCATGGACGCGATTTGCTTAGCCGTGTGTTAATCGGAACCCGCATTTCGCTTTTTGTAGGACTGATTTCAGTAACCATTTCGTTTATCATTGGTATGCTGATGGGGGCGCTTGCGGGTTTTTTCAGAGGATGGCTTGATGACCTGATCATGTGGTTTATCAATGTGGTGTGGTCTATTCCCACCTTGCTGCTCGTGATTGCAATTACGCTTGTGCTTGGTAAAGGAATGTTTCCGGTGTTTATTGCCGTTGGTTTAACCATGTGGGTAGATACGGCCCGCATAGTGCGTGGGCAAATACTCAGTATCCGGGAAAAGGAATTTGTAGAAGCCGGACGTGCACTGGGTTTCCGCAACATGCGTATCATCATTCATCATGTATTGCCCAATGTGCTTGGGCCGGTAATTGTAATTACAGCGCATAATTTCGCCAGCGCCATTCTCATCGAAGCCGGGTTGAGTTTTCTGGGCATCGGTGCGCAACGACCTACGCCCTCGTGGGGAATTATGATCAGCGATTACAGAGGTTATATTCTGGTGGGTGATTATTTTCTGGCACTCATTCCCGGATTGGCAATTATGCTGCTCGTAATGGCCTTTATGTTTCTCGGAAACGGATTGCGCGATGCCATTGATACCAAAATGGGCGAACAGGATAAAATTATGACCTGATTTCGTTTCAGGAAGAAATCAACAAGCTACGCAGATGCGGCAGGTTTTTGTTACTTTAGCGCAGCCCAGTAAATTTTCACATACGAATACACACACATGCATCTTGCAATAGCTGGAAATATCGGCTCCGGAAAAACCACACTCACCACATTGCTCAGCAAGCAATACGGTTGGCAGGCTCATTACGAAGACGCGGATGAAAATCCCTACCTCAGCGATTTTTACGAAGACATGCAACGCTGGTCGTTTAACCTGCAGATTTACTTTCTGAACAGCCGCTTTGCACAAATGCTTGATATACGCAAGTCGGGCATCAACGTAATTCAGGATCGTACCATATACGAGGATGCGCATATTTTTGCGCCCAACCTGCATGCAATGGGGTTGATGACAACACGCGATTTCGAAAACTATTTCGCGCTGTATCGTCTCATGGAAGAACTCATTCAGCCGCCCGATCTGATTATCTATCTCCGTGCTTCTGTCCCCACGCTGGTTAACCAGATTCAGAAACGCGGCCGCGAGTACGAAAATGCAATCCGCATCGACTATCTCAAACGTCTCAACGAACGCTATGAAGCCTGGATTTCACAATACGAACTTGGCAAGCTGCTGATTGTAGATGTGGATGAAAATAAATTCATGGATAATCCCGAACATCTCGGCGAAATCATGAATAAAATCAACGCCGAAATCAACGGTCTGTTCTAGCTTTGTCTGCCTCAGAATACCAAAGCGTCTGAATTATTTTCAGACGCTTTTTTTATGCGTGATGATTTCCTGTACTTCCATAAAACAGGAAAGGCGCCTACATTGCTGTAAGCGCCTTTCCGGAAATGTGCAGGATATCAGGGCAAAGTCTTAACCTTTCTTGCCTTTGAGATTGATGGCAAGGTTGAAATTGTCGTAGATAAACTTGTCGCCGAGTGTGCCGGCTGTGGGCGAATTGTAGATGATGCCCCAGCGTGTGCGGTCAACAGTAATATCGGCACCTACGCTCATCTCTCCTTTTTCATTGGTCACTACGTGAGCGGGGAAGCTGATTTCGTTTGTAATTCCTTTGATGGTGAGATCAGCAGTAATTACATAGTTGTTCTTGTCGTCGGCAGCTGCAATTTTCTTGAGTGAAAGTTTTGCAGTAGGATTTTCATCGGCACCGAAGAAATCCTTGCTCTTGAGGTGACCAACCAGATCAGCATTGTAGGTGCTGTCTTTAATATCGGTGCAGGTAATCGACTTCATGTCAATTACAAATTCACCGCTAATGGAAGCTGAGTCGAGCACGAGGTTGCCGCCGGTAAGTTTGATAGCGCCGGTGTGCGAACCAATGGCTTTTTTACCCGTCCACACAAGTACGCAGCTGTCGCCCACAAAGTTGTAATTGCCGGGGGCAGCCACAACCGGAAGTGCAGCAGCGCCTTCGGGCGCTTTTATTTCGGGAGTAACTGCAATGAACGGTGCAATTACAAGCGATACAATTGACATGAGCTTGATGAGGATGTTCATCGAAGGACCAGAGGTATCTTTGAACGGATCGCCCACGGTGTCGCCGGTAACAGAGGCTTTATGCGGCTCTGATTTCTTGAAGAATTTCTCGCCGTTAATCATTACACCTTTCTCAAATGATTTCTTGGCATTGTCCCACGCACCGCCGGCGTTGTTCTGGAAAATACCCATGAGTACACCAGACACGGTTACACCGGCCAGCAAACCACCCAGCATTTCTACCGAAGAAGCATTGTCGAACATACCTTTGAAACCAAAGCCGATGAGAATGGGCACAATCAGTGCAATTGCACCGGGTGCAAGCATTTCGCGGATAGAGGCTTTGGTAGAAATTTCCACGCATTTCTCATACTCAGGCTGGGCCTTGTATTCCATAATGCCCGGAATTTCGCGGAACTGGCGGCGAACCTCATTCACCATGTCCATAGCAGCACGGCCCACAGCGGCAATAGCAAGCGCCGAGAAGATAAACGGAATCATTGCACCCACGAAAAGCATAGCCAGTACAGGCGCTTTGAAAATGTCGATCGAGTCAATACCTGCAACACCTACGAAAGCGGCAAACAGTGCAAGCGAGGTAAGTGCAGCAGAGGCAATGGCAAATCCTTTACCGGTAGCGGCAGTGGTGTTACCTACGGCATCCAGATTATCGGTACGCTCACGCACTTCGGGAGGAAGCTGGCTCATTTCGGCAATACCGCCGGCATTGTCGGCAATCGGACCAAACGCATCAATAGCAAGCTGCATCGCAGTAGTAGCCATCATACCGGCAGCGGCAATAGCCACACCGTACAGACCGGCAAACGCATAAGAAGCCATAATACCGGCCGCAAGCACGATAATCGGAATTACGGTTGATTCCATACCGATTGAAAGACCGCCGATAATGTTGGTGGCATGACCGGTAGCCGATTTCTGAATAATCGAGTTTACCGGACGTTTGCCCATTGCGGTGTAATACTCGGTTACAATTGACATTAATGCACCTACAATAAGACCGATGAGGATTGCCCAGAATACATCCATTTTAGTGAAGGCAAAACCGCGGATTGCCATTTCGGCCGGCAGCATCATGTCAACAAGGAAATAAGAAGCAATGATGGTAAGAATAATAGACGACCAGTTGCCCATGTTAAGGGCTTTCTGTACACTGGCAGTTTCTGAGCTGATACGCACAAACAGCGTACCGATAATAGAAAATACAAGACCAAGACCGGCAATCAGCATCGGTACGAGAATGGGCGAAAGACCATTGAAATTGTCTTCCACTTTAATTTCCTGACCAAGTACCATCGTGGCAAGAATGGTTGCCACATACGAACCGAAAAGGTCGGCACCCATACCGGCTACGTCACCTACGTTATCACCTACGTTATCGGCAATGGTGGCAGGGTTGCGTACATCGTCTTCCGGAATACCAGCTTCTACTTTACCTACAAGGTCAGCACCCACGTCGGCCGCTTTGGTGTAAATACCACCGCCTACACGGGCAAAAAGGGCAATTGACTCCGCGCCGAGCGAGAAACCGGTGAGTACTTCAATCGCACGTTTGAGATCGTCGGGATTGCGGTTCTCATCCACAAACATGGCATAGAACACAATAAACAGCGAACCAAGACCAAATACAGCCAGACCGGCTACACCAAGCCCCATAACCGTACCGCCGTTAAACGATACTTTGAGCGCTTTGGCAAGCGAGGTACGTGCAGCCTGTGTGGTGCGCACGTTGGCACGGGTGGCAATCTTCATACCGATGTAACCGGCTGTGGCCGAAAATACGGCACCAATAATAAAGGCAACCGCAATAAGCCAATGTGAGTGGATTTCCACACCATTTACTTCATGAACCGTTCCGCTCCAGGCCAGAAGAGCGGCAGCTACCAGTACAAAGTAGCTTAATACTTTCCACTCCGCTTTGAGGAACGCCATTGCACCACGTGCAATGTAGCCAGCCAGTTCCTGCATGTTTTTCTCTCCGGCATCCTGTTTTGATACCCAGGCCGCTTTTACTGCCATTACCACCAGACCCAGAAGGCCGAGAGCAGGTATGGCGTAAACAATGGACTCGTTCATAAATTGTGCTTATTGGTTGTTATTCAGATGTTTAATTCAGATGTTTTCTTAAATCGGGCTGCAAATATACGAAATAGCCACACATAACGAAATGGCTGATAAAACAAGCAGCCACCTCTTTCGATGGTGGCCGCTTGTTTTTTGACTATCAGGTTATTACTGTTGAATTACAACCCGCACCGTTTGCTGGTCTTCACCCTGCGTAATGTTGATCAGATACATGCCTGAACGCAGATCGGTAAGATCGAGCGGGAATACAATCGGGCCGGCCATCGGATAATCGTTCTCCTCGTAAACCAAACGGCCTTCGGCATTGTACACTTTTACTACAAGTTCCTGACCGTTCGAAACACCTTTCAGGTTGAACATGCCATTGCTCGGGTTCGGAACAGGAATCCACTGATTTACCACGCGATCACCCGTGTCACCACTGCACATCTGCACATCAATCATAATGGCTGTGGTGTTTGAACAGCCGGCGGCCGATGTACCGGTTATGGTGTAGGTTTCGTAACCCTGCGGTGTAATGTACACGGCGTTGCCGGTAAAGTTGCCCGGCTGCCAGGTGTAAGTCTGCGCACCGCTAACCATAATCAGGGCCGAATCGCCTTCGCAAACCACGGTGTCATCCGGTGTAGCGGTGATGGTCGGGATCGGATTTACTACCACTACAATTTGTGCGGTGTCGCGGCAACCGTTGGCAGCTACGCCAATAGCTGAGTAGGTAGTTGTAGCCGCCGGGGTAACGGTAATGGATGCAGAGGTTTGCATGCCGGGCAGCCAGGTGTACGAAGTAATTGCCGGTACAGAAGATGCATTCAGCACAGCCGATTCGCCGGCACAAAGCACCGGATCAGGGCTGGTGATGGTAACTGAGGGGCTCTGATTTACTGTAATCGTAATGGTGTTTGTGGCAGTGCATCCGTAAGCACTGTAACCCGTTACGGTGTAGGTAGTGGTTACTGCGGGCGATACAGTTACCTGTGAGCCGCTCAGGTTGCCGGGCATCCATGTGTAAGATACGGCGGTGCCTGCTGCTGTTAGTTGAACCGAGCTGCCGCTGCAAATGGCGCGTGCTTTGGAGCTCAGATTAAATGCAGGATTCGGCATTACCACAATTTCGTAGGTTGAAGAATCGCTGCAACCTGCGGCTGTGCTCACTACAACTGAATAAGTGCTGGTCACAGTCGGATTCACCGTGATGCTGGCCGTAGTGAAGTTGCCCGGCTGCCAGAGGTAGCTGCTGCCGCCACTGGCGGTAAGTGTGGCCGAACCACCGGCACAAATCGTATCTGCAGTGGAGGTGAGAATCATAACCGGCAGCGGATTGACCTGTACGGTAATAAAGGCCGAATCCACACAACCTGCGAGCGAAGTACCAATTACCGTGTAGGTAGTGGTGGTATAAGGCACATCACTTACCGAAGCTCCGGTTAAATTAACCGGCAGCCAGAGATAGTTATCGGCACCTGTTGCATCAAGTGAGATGGTTGTTCCCTCGCATACCATTGTATCCGAAGCACTAAGTACCAGTTGCGGCAATGCGCCCACAGATACGGTTACCATTGCACTACTGCTGCATCCCGCAGCATTGGTGCCGGTTACGGTATAAGTAGTAGTTGCACCCGGCGATACGCTCACGCTGGCACCTGTAAGGTTGCCCGGCATCCACACATAGGTGTCGGCTCCGCCCGCATTGAGTGTGGCGGTTTGAGCCTCGCAAATCGCTGAGTCGTTGGTGGTGGCTGTTGTTTGCGGTAACGCATTCACATTTACTGAAACAGTTGCCGTGGCTGTGCAGCCTTGTGCGCTGGTGCCGGTTACGGTATAGGTAACAGCAGAGGCCGGTGTGGTTGTAACAGCGCTTCCGCTCAGGTTGCCGGGCATCCAGTTATAAGTTGCCGCACCGCTTGCAGAAAGTGTTACCGGGTTACCTGCACATACCGCAGTATCAGAGGCTGTTGCACTTACTACGGGTAATGCATTCACATTCACGGTTACCACCGCACTGGCGTTACAACCATTGTTGTCGGTGCCCGTTACCGTGTAGGTAGTTGTTGTAGCCGGCGACACAGCGAGTGAAGAGCCGGCCATGTTACCGGGTATCCATACGTATGCGGTTGCACCGCTGGCCATCAGCACTGTAGTATCACCTGCGCAAATTGCCTGTGCAGATGCAGACGCAGTTACGGCAGGCAGCGGATTCACAATTACCGTAAGGGTATCGGTGTCTTCGCAGCCATCAGCAGATACACCGGTTACCGTGTAGGTGGTGGTGGTAAGGGGAGAAACCGTTACAGCTGAGCTGTTCAGGTTGCCCGGCTGCCAGTTATAGCTTAACGCACCGCCGGCAGTAAGTGTGGCCGAATCGCCTGCACAAATTGTAGTGGCATTGGCCGTTATGGTCACCACCGGAATCGGATTAACAGTAACGCTTACCGTGGCAGTAGCCGCACAGCCATTGTTGTCGCTGCCGGTTACCGTGTACGTAGTGGTGGCCGCAGGAATAACAGATACAGATGATCCGTTGATATTGCCGGGCATCCATACGTAATTTGAGGCGCCGCTGGCCAGCAGATTAACCGCTTCACCCGCGCAAACTGCACTTGCTGAAGCAGAAGCTGTTACCGAAGGCACCGCATTTACCTGAATTGTGGTAATTGCACTTGCTTCGCAGCCATTGTTGTCGGTGCCGGTTACCGTGTAGCTGGTGGTAGCGGCAGGTGTAACTGTAATGCTGTTTCCGCTCAGGTTACCAGGCATCCAGATGTAAGCTGATGCACCATTGGCTGTGAGTACGGCTGAGTCGCCGGCACAGATTACAGCGGCTGAGCTGTTTACGCTTACAGACGGAGCCGGGAGTACGTTTATTGTAATAGATGCCGAGTCGGAGCATCCGTTAGCATCAGTGCCGGTCACGATGTAAGTTGTAGTGTTTGCGGGCACAATTGTAAGCGCAGAACCGGTGAAGTTACCCGGCAGCCAGAGGTAGTTGCCAGCTCCGGTTGCAGTAAGTGTGGTGCTGTTGCCGGCGCAAACACTTGTGTCGGTGGCGCTCAGCGAAATTACGGGCAGCGGGTTCACAAACACGGTCACGGTTTGGGTAGAGATACAACCTTCGGCCGAATAACCTGTAACCGTGTAAGTGGTAGTTACTGAAGGCGAAACCGTAATGGAGCTGCTGGTAAAATTGCCCGGCATCCAAACATAGGCAACCGCGTTGCTGGCAATAAGCGTGGCCTGATTGCCAGCGCAGATGCTTACTGAAGGAGCGGCTACAGTTACCGGTTGCGGTGTATATACTTCAACGGTAATTGTATCGTAACCCACGCAGCTGTTGGTGTCTGATCCGGCTACAATATAGGTGGTAGTTACCGTAGGATTAACCGTTACGGATGATCCGGCCAAATTGCCCGGCTGCCAGCCATAGTAAGCTGCACCGCTGGCTGATAGTGTAACCGTACTTCCGGCACACACTGCAGAGTCGGAAGCAGTGGCAATAACTACCGGAAGCGGATTTACCACAAGTGGCAGGTTGGCTGTGTCTGAGCAGCCATTGCTGTCGGTACCGGTTACATAATAGTTAACAGAAACCTGCGGCGTAAATGTAATTGTGCTGCCGGTAGCATTTACCGGACTCCACACAAACGAATTTGCACCATAGGCATTGGCTGTAATGCTTTGACCGGCACAAATGGTATAGAAGTGCGAGGTTACACTTACTTCAGGCAGCGGATTTACAACCACAGTAACTACCGCCGAATCTGTGCAGCCTGATGCAGTGCTGCCGGTTACCGTGTAGGTTGTAGTTACAACCGGCGAAACTGTTACAGAGGAGCCGCTCAGGTTGCCGGGCATCCACACATAGGTGGCTGCACCTGTAGCATTAAGCATTGTGCTGCTGCCTGCGCAAATGGTATCAGGCATGGCGGTGGCTGATACAGAAGCAAGAGGATTTACAGTTACAGTTGTAAATGCCGTGGCCGTACAGCCGTTAGCATCGGTGCCGGTAACCGTATATGTTGTGGTGCCCGAAGGTGTTACCGTAATGGCTGAACCGGTTAAGTTGCCCGGCATCCATACATACGATACAGCACCTGTAGCCGTAAGCACAGCCGAACCACCCACGCATACTGACGAGTTGTTGCTGCTTACCTGAACAACAGGAGCCTGTGTTACATTCACTACAACCGTGTCGTAATTAATACAGCTGTTGGAATCCACACCCATCAGAATATACTGTGTGGTAACGGTCGGATTCACTACAACCGATGTGCCTGTCATGTTGCCCGGCTGCCATGCGTAGTAGCTGGCATTGCCGCTTGCAGAAAGCGTAACAGAAGAGCCTGCACAGGTTGAAGCCACCGAAGCCGAAGCATTCACGGCCGGCAGCGGATTCACAATTATATTGATGTTGGCAGTGTCTGAGCAACCGTTCACATCGGTACCCGTTACATAGTAGTTTGTGTTTTGCAGCGGAGCAAATGTGGCCGAGTTGCCGGTTACATTAATCGGCGACCATACATAATTGTCAGCTCCAGATGCGTAAGCAGTAATTGAGTTGCCTTCGCAAATGGTTGTGAAGTGCGAGAACACGGTTACTTCAGGCAACGGGTTAACGACTACTGTGCTAACAGCGGTATCGCTGCAACCTTGTGCATTGGTTCCGATTACTGTGTATGTTGTAGTAACAGCAGGTGTAACGGAAATTGAGGCCGTGGTCTGATTTCCGGGCAGCCAGAGGTACGTAGCTGCACCGCTTGCAGAAAGTGTAGCAGTATCACCGGCACAAATTGTAGCTGCGGTTGAATTAACGGCTACAACAGGAGTCGGATTTACATTTACCACAATTGTATCATAACCAATACAACTGTTGGTATCCACACCCATCAAAATATACTGTGTGGTAGTTGTGGGGGTTACAGTTACACTGTTGCCCACAAGGTTGCCGGGTGTCCATGCGTAGTAGCTTGCATTTCCGGTTGCAGTAAGTGTTACCGGAGCTCCGGCGCAGCTTACCGAAGTGCTGGCCGAAGCATTTACCACCGGAAGCGGGTTTACATAGATATTGATATTGGCTGTATCGGTACAACCATTGGCATCTGTACCCAATACATAGTAATTGGTATTTTGAAGTGGCGCAAACGTGGCCGAGTTTCCGGATACATTAATCGGATACCACACATAGTTATCGGCTCCCGATGCGTAAGCCGTAATCGAGTTGCCTTCACAAATAGTGGTAAAGTGTGAGAATACAGTTACATCAGGCAACGGATTTACGGTTACCGTAGCTGTAGCTGAGTCAATGCAGCCGGCAGCAGTTACACCTACTACGGAGTAGGTTGTGGTGGCCTGCGGTGTAACTGAAATGCTTGAACCGGTTAAGTTACCAGGCATCCAGCTGTATGTGGCAGCCCCGGTTACACTGAATGTTACCGTATCACCCAAACATATAACCGGATCAGAAGTAGTTACAGCCAGCACCGGCAGCGGATTAACCACAACGGTTACTAATGCTGTATCGGAACAGCCAAACTGGTTGGTTCCGGTTACGGTATAGGTTGTAGTTGATGTGGGATTAACTGTGATTGACGAGCCTGTTAAGTTACCCGGCATCCATACATACGACGGAGCACCGCTGGCCGTAATGGTGGTGGAGTTGCCGATACAAATTGCAGATGAAGAAGCTGATGCAGTAACTACAGGGGTGGGGTTTACCACCACCTGAATATTGGCCGTATCACGGCATCCCGAACCGGAAGTACCTATCACTGTATAAGTAGTTGTGGTGGCTGGCGAAACCGTAATGATTGAAATGGTTTGCAGGGTGGGCAGCCAGAGGTAGGTTGCAGCACCGGAGGCAGTGAGTACTGTTGATTCACCTGCACAAATTACCGTATCGGGGCTGCTGATAGAAACAACCGGATTCGGGTTTACATTAATTGTAATTGTTTGTGTAGATGTACAACCGATAGCACTGAAACCTGTTACTGTGTAGGTGGTCGTGACGGTTGGATATAAAGTTACCGTGTCGCCGGTAAAGTTGCCCGGCTGCCAGAGGTAGCTCACCGCATTGCCGCTTGCAACAACCTGTACAGGTGTGTTGGCACAAACGTTGTTTACCTTCGCAGTAAGCGTAAATACAGGATCCGGACCCACATAAATTTCATAGGTGGTTGAATCCTGACAACCCTCAGGCGTGGTAAGTACAACTGTGTAGGTAGTAGTGGTGGCTGGCGTAACAGTAATTGAACTTGTGGTCTGATTACCGGGTTGCCAGAGGTAAGAAAGATTGTTTCCGTTCACACTAAGCGTGGCTGTGTCACCAAGGCAAATTGAATCGGCAGAAGATGATACAGTATAAACCGGCAGCGGATTAACCGTAATGGTAATTGATGCTGAATCAATACAGCCAAAAGCAGAGGTTCCGATTACCGTGTAAGTAGTAGTTACATACGGAGCATCAGTTAAGGTTGATCCGGTTGTGTTAAATGGCAGCCACAAATAGGTACTTGCTCCGCTTGCAGTGAGTGTAAAGGTCGAGCCTTCACAACTTACCGTATCGGTTGAGGTGATTGTAAGTGCCGGCAACGGGTTCACTGTTACAGCAACTGTAGCTGTTGACGAACAGCCAAACGAGTTTGTTCCGGTTACAGTGTAGGTAGTAGTTGCAGTCGGAGAAACAGAAACAGACGAACCAGTTAAGCTGCCGGGCATCCACACGTATGAAGCAGCACCGTTAGCAGTGAGTGTAGCAGAACCACCTACGCAGATTGCAGAAGCAGATGTATTAGCCGTTACGCTGGGCAGCGGGTTTACTGTCACAGCAACCGTAGCTGTTGACGAACAGCCAAACGAGTTTGTTCCGGTTAC
>JADBYT010000018.1 GCA_020402865.1 Bacteroidota bacterium
CCGGCGGGGCTTTCGCTTCCTGAAGGGGCCGATCTTCTGCCAATTGCTGATGGCCGATGAAATCAACCGCGCCTCGCCCCGCACGCAATCCGCCCTTTTGCAGGCCATGCAGGAACAGCGCACTCATGGACATCAGCGATTTTAAAGGCCGCCCGGTGCTGGCGCTCGATGTGTGGGAACATGCCTATTATCTCCACTACCAGAACCGCCGCCCCGATTATATCAATGCATTCTGGAATGTGGTAAACTGGGATAAGGCCGGTGAGTTGTTTGCCAATGGGTAAGTAAATTCTTTAACATGATACCCGCTCTCATTCTGCTTTTTCTGCACAGTGTACTTGCCGTATTCGCTATACGCGTATTGAACAAAAGCCATGTGTTTACTGAGCGTGTGCGAAAGACCCATCAGTGGCTTTGCCTGCTTGTGCCTTTTTTGTGGAGCCTTTTTACGCTGGCCGCTTCCAGGTCAAAAGCTCCTGAAGTAATGGCCAGCCATGTACGCAGACGAGTACGCTCCGATGAATCGCCGGAAATGACAGGTAATTACGTCGGCTGATTTGCAGCAGGAAAACGTTTATAAATATGACCATTGCTGATGTGTTGGCCGGCAAAGCCACCAAACCCAAACAAAAAACGGAATTGCTGAGCAGTATGCTGCTCAACAAACAAATTACACCCGCTCAGCTTACTGAGTTTGCAGCATCAGCAAAAGACCCGGCAAAAGCCACCTGCATTGAGGCACTTGAGTTTGCCACTATGCAGCAGCCTGAAATTGCAGATGAAGCGGCTTTTTCATTCGTAATTACCACACTGGCAGCCAAAGCGCCCCGCATTAAATGGGAATCGGCAAAAGTGATTGGTAATACGGCATCACTTTTCCCAAACAAACTCGACGAAGCCATTGCCGCATTGCTGGGCAATACTACACACACCGGCACCGTAGTGCGCTGGAGCGCGGCATTTGCCCTCAGCGAAATACTCAAACTCGGCACCCCACATCAGAAATCATTGCGCCCTGCGCTGGAACAGGTGTGCGAAAAGGAAGAAAAAAACAGCATCCGCAAAATTTACCTCGCTGCATTCAAAAAAGCGGGCAAATAACTTACCTCATGCCGCTCCTCACCGAAAACCAAACCATAACCCGCCAAACCTACACCGAAACCGGCTTCCCCAAAGGCGAATACATGGCCTGCACATTTGAGCACTGCGACTTTTCAAAAGCAAATCTTTCTGCGGTTGATTTTGTCGATTGCCGCTTCCTGCACTGCAACCTCTCGCTGGCCGATGTAAAAAACACAGCCTTCAAAAACTGCATATTCGAACACAGTAAAGTAACAGGCGTAAATTTCGGCGAATGCAATCCCTTTATGTTTTCGGTTGCCTTCCTGCACAGCATACTCGATTACTCGGTATTCTTCAAACAGAAAATGAAGAAAACCGTGTTCACCTCCTGCTCGCTCAAACAAACCGATTTCGAAGAAACCGACCTCACTGAGGCGGTGTTTGACAATTGCGATTTAACCGGGGCCAATTTTTACAAAACCATTCTCGATAAAGCCGACCTGCGCACCGCCTCCAGTTTTGACATTGACCCCGAACAAAACAAACTCAAAAAAGCCCGCTTCTCGCTCACTTCACTGCCGGGTTTGCTGGGGAAATACGACCTGAAAATTGAACCTTAATAAAGCCTTCCCCGGCATTTTTCACCAAAATTCCAGCGTGGCAGTGCCAAAACCGGCCCTCACGCCCACTCCCACACTGAAAAAAACCTTACCTTTGCTGTTCAATCTTCTACGATCATGACATCGTTAACCATCTTAGGTGCTTTCGGTTTGGGAACCGGAGAATTAGTAATCATCCTCGTTGTGGTACTGCTTCTTTTCGGCGGCACCAAAATTCCGCAGCTTATGCGCGGTCTGGGCCGGGGTGTAAAAGAGTTTAAAGACGCTTCAAAAGGCGTTGACAGCAACACGCCTGAACAGAAAAAAGATTAATTCAACAACCCGCGCCCGCAGGCCGGATTGATTCATGCACAGCGGGCTTACCACGTATGGCATCGCCTGTGAATTCCTATTCTTCTCTTGCCGCCGTTCGTGCGGATTTATTCAGCGGCCGTGTAACCTGCGCCGCATTGGTTGAGGCATATATCGAGCGCATTGCGGCCAATACGCACCTCAACATTTTCCTCGAAGTTTTTGCCGACACCGCCCGCGCGCAGGCCAAAGCGGTTGATGCCAAAGTAGCCGCCGGTACTGCCGGTGCGCTTGCAGGCATGGTGATCGGCCTCAAAGACAATATCTGCGTAAACGGGCACAAGGTCTCGGCCTCGTCAAAAATCCTCGAAGGCTTTGTTTCGCCCTACACATCTACCGTGGCGCAACGCCTGCTCGATGCCGATGCCATAATCATTGGCCGCACCAATTGCGACGAGTTTGCCATGGGCAGCTCCAACGAAAACTCGGCTTTTGGCACCGTAAAAAACCCGCACGACATTACCCGCGTACCCGGCGGCTCATCGGGCGGTTCGGCAGCAGCCGTGGCGGCCGATCTCTGTCTGGCCACACTCGGCACTGATACCGGAGGCTCAATCCGTCAGCCAGCCTCGTTTTGCGGCGTGGTTGGGCTTAAGCCTACTTACGGACGGGTATCGCGCTGGGGCATCATTGCCTACGCTTCGTCGTTCGATCAGGTGGGGCCCATTACTAAAAATGTGGACGATGCCGCTGCCATTCTCGAAGTCATTGCCGGTATGGATGAATACGACGGCACACTGTCGTCGCAGCCGGTTGAGACTTACACGCAAAAGCTCGATGCGCCCAAAGCCTTACGCATTGCTGTGCTCGACGAAGGCCTGAACAGCGAAGGGCTCGACACCGAAATACGCGCCACCATGCACAAGCGTATTGAGCAGCTGCGCGCGCTCGGCCACACGGTAGAAACGGTGAAGTTTCCCTATCTCGATTACCTCGTGCCTGCGTACTACGTGCTCACCACTGCCGAGGCATCAAGCAACCTCGCCCGTTTCGACGGCATCCGCTACGGCTACCGCAGCCCCAATGCCACCGACCTCGAATCAACCTACAAAAAATCGCGCAGCGAAGGCTTCGGGCCTGAGGTAAAACGCCGCATCATGCTGGGCACTTTTGTACTCAGCGCCGGCTTCTACGATGCTTATTACTCCAAAGGCCAGAAAGTACGCCGCCTGCTGCGCGACAAAACCAACGAAATTCTGGCGCAGTACGATGCCATTTTGCTGCCCAGCACGCCCGGAGCAGCATTCCAGTTCGGCGCCAACTCCGCCGATCCCATCAAAATGTACCTCGAAGACATTTTCACCGTGCAAGCTAACCTCACGGGCATTCCGGCCATTTCAGTTCCCGCCGGTAAAACCGCTGCCGGTTTGCCTTTCGGGGTACAGCTGATGAGTGCCAATTTTACCGAGAGCAAATTGCTGGCACTGGCTAAGGTGGTGGAAGCGTTGGGGTAAAGAATTGTAAGTAAGAAATCACGAAAACAACCCGAAAAGCATAATTCAATCATAGAACCAGCAGCAGGCAAAACCGGCTGCTGGTTTTTTATTTGTGTTTTCTGTATTAGCAAGCTGTTTTTCAGGCTGCACGCGGCGTAATCTTTAATACAGGTGTTAAGAAGTGGATGTAGTACAAAAAAGCTTATTTTGTACTTGAAAACAAGTAGGCTTTGTTTTCTGTCAACCTCAACCAGAAATAACTTAACACGAAGAAAAATCTGCGTTACATGTTTACGTAAACGATTTGACTTCATCTATAAAACTCCTTTGTGCGGGTATTGCCAGCACAACTACTGTATTACGTAATCAAAAAAGGTATGAACGAATTAAAATGTATGTTTTGGAATGTGCGGAATCTTACGCTTCAAATGAGCCGGAAAGGAAAACAAGGAGGACTCATTAAGCCTAATCAAAGGATTAATGCTATTTGCAAATTAATGGTGAGCTACGACCTTAATTTTTTGCTTGAAACTGGAGATAAAAGAATTGATTATCAAATTAAACAATATATAAAATATCAAATAGGGGCTAAATATCAATTATTAACTATAGACACTTTCGGGGAATCGTATTTTATCATTTATGACGAAAAAAAATGCTGTTTTGATCAAAACGGTCTTTTTGGTTTGACAACGATTAAATCAACGAAAATTCGGCAGGGCTTTTGGGTTAAACTAAAACAGACCAACTTGGTTTTTGCCGTATTACACGCCCCATCTCCTTCTATGCGAGTAGAAGATAGAGCACAAGTTATACAGGCCGCAAAACAGCAACTTTTAACGGCACGTCAACAAAAATATAATGTAATATTTTTTGGCGACTTAAATTTCAAACGAACAGAGTATGGTAAAATTCGGGAGAGCTTAAACCCTGATTTTACGCATAGAGGCCCTTTTGAACTTGACAACACCACACCATTAAAAACAAGCTTAAAAACATTTCGGACAATAATTAAAAGTGGTGACGAAGAAAGTCAGCCTTATGATCAGGTTTGGCTCAGCAAAGCAAACGTTGGCGAACCACAAATAAACCTTAAAAATGTTAAGAAACCAGAAAACGTGTATTCAATATTAACATTTCCGGTGACTATAGAATTTATTGAAAATGGGCTGTTAAAAGATTTAGAAGATGATGTCAAAAACTATTGTAGTTATTTATATTTAAAAACAAAAAGACATCAATATAACGGGTCGTTTGTGTCCCTGAGTCATGAACTCGGTTATTTGCAAACATCAATACAAGACTATAAGAAATTATATACATCAAAAACATACTTACTAAGTGCAACAATAAAAAAAACGTGGCAAGAAATAGATGAATTGTTGATCTATTTTTCAAATAAAAGAATAATAAAATATCGAAATGAAGGTAGTCTTGATTTTTCAATTTCTGAATTAAAAAAAGCTAAATTATCACGTTATCAATATGAAACAGTAGTCAAAGATATTATTAGTACAAGAAAAAAGATCGATATAATATCCGCCTATTTGGAGGATAAGGATGATAAAGTAAAGGATCTTAATGCAGCCTGCTTTGAATACGGCATGAGCGACCACTTTCCTATTGAATTTACTGTTCAGTATTGATTAAGCCTCATAAGTCATTGTTGCAGCATCATTCTCATTTAATCTTCAACACGCATTCAGATGGTATTTAGCGAAATAGAAGCGAAGGTAAAAAACCAATTAGCAGGCAGCACGTTTTTCATTACGCAGAACGATTTGCCGGGCATTGCCACAGAAAAGATGTTTCGTGATTTTTTCCCGACACTTCGGCTCGACCTTACACTTGTTAACGCAGCGTATTCTGAATCGGAAATAGTGGTAAGCGGAACCTTGCAGCAGGAGTTTTTGGGCGTTTCGAATTTACGGGCGCAATTATTTTTCAGTGTAAAGGATGATTCTCCCCGACTTCGCATACGGTTCAGCAATTTTCCCGAAGACTGGCACATAGCAAAAAGCATCCCTTTGCTTGCAGATACAGCCGTAGCCGAGCCGCCTTATTTTCAGCCGGTATTTGAGCTTGATTCCGCAAATGAAAATCCGTTACCGGAAGATTTTCAGCTTCCTTGGGGGTATAAACCCGACCCGATTATTGCTGAAACCAGTATTAAGCGAGGTCTCACATTCGAGGCAAAAGTTGCGCTAAGAAATTTACCCCCGTCGTTTTCATGGCTGGCGCTTTCAAGTACAGTTGAGCATATAACTATAGGCGGGCCAATTGAAATAAGAGACGGATTCCCGAAACTTTGGTTCAGCAGCAGTAGTTGGGATTTTGGCATAAATGATATGACACTGCCGCTGGTTTTGCAAGTGGTGGCATTGCTGCCCGATGGTAATGCCTTTCGGGGCAATGATGTTCCTGTTGACTTTGGCCGGCTTGAAACATACATCAACAGAACGCTTAACGGGCAGTTGTTCCGTATTCCGCTTGCGGCTTCTTTTGGCGCAATGCAAACGCTGTTTCTAAACCTCGAAAGCGATTTCGGGATAAATACTCAGCCATTATTACTGAGTGACCTTGCCGCGTTAATCGGGCTTCCTGAGGCTGATTCGCTTTTCCCGGAATTTTTTCCGCAGCCGGAAAATCTTTCACTTCAAAAAATCGGGTTCGATCTTCTTACAGATCCTCCCGGCTTGCAAAGTGCGTATGCCGAAATAGCAACCTCGTCGGTAATCCGGCTTTTTACCAACCGGCTTGTGCTTTCCGGAATGAGCGCCAAATTTATTCTGAGTGCCGATGAAGATGGGTTGCCCTCAGGCAGCGCAGTGCTCTTTATGAAAGCAGCATTTCTGGGCAACGAAATGGAGGGTTACCTTACACTTCCTCAGGGCGATTTGGGCTGCTACATTGCCGAAGGTCAAACGGTTGATCTCAAGCCACTGGTTCAGAACATACTGGGTGTTGAACTTGACGAAATGCCTGACGCGGTTTGTACCGACTTCAATTTCGGAGCAAGTGTAACCGAGCAAACGTTTTCCCTGTCGGGAGAAATACAGCAGAACTGGAATATTAATCTTGGTGGTGAAGTTGCTGTATTTAAAAAGCTACAGTTTGAAATACAACGTGATCGAGAAGAACTTCCTGCAGAAACAGAAGAAGCGCCGATTGTTTACACTTACCCGGTTTCCGGCCGTATATACGGAGAGCTTCAAATTGACGAAATTCTGTTTTATGCCAGTGCCTATCTAAATTCTGCAGCAGAGGGCTGGGTGTTTGAATGCGGAAATTACGAAGGCGATTTACCGGTAACTAAACTTGTAAATAGTGTAGGCAACGCATTTGGAGCAACAGCCGAGTTTCCGATACCCGATGTGTCGGTGTATAACTTGAAGCTAAGGTTTGAAAAAAACACAAAGCACTTTAGCATTAAAGCGTATGTAAAAACCAACGAACCAATAAGTATCGGGCCTGCTGTTTTTAATGTGATTACGTTTATTGACCTGAACAGTAAAAAAAATCCGGCCACTGGAAAAACGTCAATTGCCGGTAATATCGAATGCCGGATTGCTATCGGCGAAGCCTTGTTCACCGTCTCGTACGTCATCGGGAACAACAAATTACTTTCAGGCGCGTGGCAAACGACTGATGGAGAAACAATATCGCTTGCAGATTTTGTAGCATTATTTGGAATTGATGCCTTACCGGAGTTGCCGGTTGATTTTCACTTTTCAAAGGCATCGTTTTCGTATAGAAGCGATAAAAAAGAATTTACATTAGCCGCAGTTTCCGATGAATTTGGAGATGCCTCACTTCGCGCATTTCAGGACACGAATAAAAAATGGTGTTTTGAATTTGCTATGAAATTGGGCAGTATCACCAAACTACCGGTTATTGGCGAACAGCTTAAAGAACTGGGTGATATTGTAAAAGAGGTAAGTCTTCAGATCAATTCGCCGGCAGGTACAAAACCATATCATGTTGCTCTTGGCGTAGGAGTCGGGTTGCCTGAAGAGTTGAACATGCTGTTTGGCGCCGATAAAAACGGAGCACCAAAATACCGCATTTTCAAAACATACGATTCACAAAATCCGGGCTATACAATTATTGATACACGTTTCACCCGAAACGAAACCGGAACCCGGCTTCAGTTGCTTGACAGTCCGTTGCAAAGTGTAGATGCCGTTGTGCAAAACGGTAAAACCTGGCTGCCATTTGATTTTGGTGATTGTGGCGCTGGCCGCATCGAAATGCCGACGTTTAGCTATAACGAGGCCGCCCGAAGTTTTTCTGCCTCAGGAGGATTTGAAATTACACGCACACTTGCCATTCCTCTCAGACTACTAAAAAGCCTTTTACAGAATTGTGGCCTGGATGTTTTGAATAAAGCATTGCCTGATACGATTCCGCTGCGCGATATACGACTTGTGGATGCAAGCGGGAATTTCCGCTTTTCCGAATTGAATGTGCCGCCGGCCGTTGCAGACGTGCTTAAAATAATTAACAGCAGAACCGATAAGCTGCCAGATCGTTTCAAGGCATACTTCAATATCGCTATACCCAAAGCGCTTTCGTTTGAAATAGCCTATGGGCAAGGCCTCAGCAACCTTATGCTGAAGCTGGCTGTACCAGATGAAAATGAACCGGTGCGAATTTTATTGTTTGCTTCCGGCGCATTTATCGGCCTTGAGTTAAAGAGCATTTTAGTTGGAGAAGCCGTAAGGGGCAAAATGATGGTGCTTGAAGTGGATGCCAAGATTGATTTTTTTGATATTCCCACACTCCTCGCGGCTGCGCTTATTCCCTCCGGATTTGAGCAGATATTACCCCCAACAGCCAGCCTGCATAAAACGATTGTATTAAAAAAACTGCTTTCTGTTATTGCCATTGGCGCCGCTAATCCAATGCCTGTGCCGGTGTTTTATGATGAACTGAGTTTGAATTATTCTGGTTTCGAAGGATTTCAGATACGGTCAGAATTTCGTTTTCCCAAACCATCGGGCGGAGCTCAAGGGCTTGCCGGTGTGTTGCAACAGATGACTGATTTTCTTCTCAAACCCGGCTTTCTGCTCGATCCGAATAAATCGCCATTTATCACGCCGGTTAATTTTACCCTAGGGCCACAATATGTGAAACTACCGAACTATCTCGGACAGGTTACACTGGGTGAAACGAGCAATTTAATTTCAGTGGCGGTATATGAAAACATTGCACATGGCTTAAACTGGCTAAAAACATTCAGAATAGAGGAGCTCATACGAAGTATTCCCATTGATAAGCGGGTGGGTAGTTTGAGCTTTTCTTTTGCATTCTTTTCGTTTAATGCAGCATGGCTGGTGACCACCGGGAAAGAACTAAAAGACGGAGCATATCAGAAAATTAATCTTTCAACAACCGATATAGAAAGTGTTGTACGTCCGCTATCAATATCGCCCTCTGCACAAGACAAGTCTCTTGCAGTGTTTCTGAAAGGACAGGCAAATCTCGGATTCGTTAAACTCGATGCCGTTTACGGGTTGCTCGGATCGCCATTGAGCAACTTCGCAAGTGCATTTCGATACACTGGCACATTCATCGATTTTCTGGCCGCATCATTTGCCGGTTATGTTACAATTGACCCTGGGGCAAAAGCAAACCAATGGTTTATCATGGGCGGAGCCGCCGATTTGAAAATCGGACAGACATCAGTAATTAAAGGAACGTTCTCTGTAAGCCCTGCCGCATTTAATGTGCAGGCACAACTTGATCTATTCCCGGATAATCCATTGGTGCGTATTACCGGCGAGGTGAGCGGCGCACTTTCCAAAACAAAGTTTGAGCTAGCCGGAAAAACGGCTGTTAAGATTGGCGGGGTTAATCTGATGGATGGTACAGTAAGCATAACAGCAACCGGATTTATTATTTCCGGGAAGTGGCTTACAATGCAGCAACAGTTCAGGATTGTTGAAAGAGCCGGGTTCCCGGAATTATCAGGCACTACTTCTTTTAATGTAGAACTTGATCTTGATCTTTTGGAGCTTGACAGCGTCCTGGGCCTGATTCCCGGCTTATCCGGACGGGTAAATATGTCGAGAATTAAAACTGCAGTAACAATGAACACCACAATTACCAAAAAGGGATTTCATTCCTCAGTAAGCGGCAAGTTTGATTTTGCGGGCAAGTCTTTAAGCTTTGCTTCCTTTACACTTACCGTTGCACCCTCTTCAATTGAGGAAGTGGCCGAAAAAGTAGCACGAGAGGTAGCTGCAATTATTGAAAACATGGCTGTAGATTTTGCAGCAATTATTAATATGGCTGCTGGTCAAATTGTTAATGCTGCGGAAGAAACTGCAGCGTTTACAGTTAACGCGGCAAATGCCGCTTACCGTGAAGGAGAGAAGCTTGTGAATAATGCAGAGATTGCAGGCCGCCTTACTATAGATGCAGCAGGCGTTGCTGCAAACGCAGTGAGCAATACCGCGCAGGATGTAGCCAAAGAAATAGCTCAGATCGGACAGGAAATAAGTAATGTAAAGGGTCTGGCAACGAGTATCAGTAATGCGGCTGTAAATACGTTGAGCTCAGGCATAGGAAGTATTAAATCAGGATTCACAAGCATCGGCGGTTTTGCCACAAGCATTGGCAAAACGGCAATATCAGCAATAGGAGATTTTTTCGATGATCTTTTTTGAGGTTGCCAGGCAAGGCTAGCTACCATCAAGCATACACAGAATTGTTCTCCGCGAAGCGGGAATCAAAAAACAGAATTGAAAAACAGTAACAAAAAGACAGTTTATGACCACAATAATCATCAAACAGAAAATCAGCTCTCCAAAGGTAAAGGCAGAGGTAAAGAATGTGGTAGATGCAGCTAAATTGCGAATTGATAAAGCAGAAAAAATAACACGAGAAACACAAAAGCCAGAGGCTATTATTGAACAGGCTAAACAAAAAGCCAGCGAAATAGAAGCAAAGGCGCTTCTGCAGGCCACAAAGGTGAAAGCTGACGCTGAGAAAATTCTTATAGAAAATGAGGCCTTACTGGCGTCCAAGAAAAACGAACTTAAAGCGGCAGAAACAGAACTTTTGAAAGCGAAAGAAAAGCAGGAAAGAACATCTCAGATTAACGGACTGCTGCAACTTACCAACGATCTTACGCGCGTATGGTGGGATAAAGGAAGTGGGGCAAAAGGCAGTATTTCATTGTATATACCTGATCCTGAAAAGGGCTATGCAATTCTCGGCCACACCGGTTATCCGAGCTATAAAGCGCCTAAAAGCAGTTTTGGCGTAATTACATTTAACACTAAAAACAGTTTTATTAAATGGAAACATCCGGTTGACTATGAAAGGGTTTGGAAAGATTCCGGCTCAGGTGCTGATCAGGATGGTGCAATATGGCGCCCAATCCCGCCATCAGGCTATGTGGCCATGGGCATGATGGCTTCGCGCGGACACAGCAACAAACCGTCTGAAAAAGCCATGGTATGTATCGAAAAAAAATTCACGAAAGCGATCAAAGCGGATAAGTCGTGTTTACTCTGGAACGACAAAGGCTCTGGTGCCGACAGAAATGTATCCCTTTGGTTTAATTCGCAACTGGGCACCTTCTGGGCACACGCCAGCCATCGTGTGCCATCAGGCGAAGTTATTCATGTGTTTGATATGGAAATGATTGAAAAGACATTATCGCAATAGCGTACTGCTCCCCAAACAGATCAGCGTATTAATCATTACCCGGTATAGCAATGTGCATGAAATCTCTTAACACTCTTTAACCCAAAACATTCGACGAACGCCCCTTGCACATCTCCCTCAAAATGCGATATTTGTAAAACAAGGCATACCACAACGGTATGCTTTTTCGTTGAATACAAGGAATTTAACCCAGAAACGGCCAATGACATTACGCTTCCTGCCACTGCTTGCCGCACTGCTGCTTGCCTGCTCCGTTCAGGCGCAACAACCCGATCCGCCGCGCTTTCCCGACGATCAGGTGGCTGCAATGCTGGATAGTCTGGCGCGTAAATCATACCTGGCGCGTTTGCCCCGGCAGCCGCAACGGCAGGGCAATAAGTTTCACTATGCGGCTGATTCCGTGCCCCGCCCCGATGCCGTGGTGATGGAAGCCCGCCTGGGCCGACTCAACAGCCAGTCGCCATTTGATCTTGTGTATAACAACGATGTGCAGGCCTACATTAATCTCTATACCCTGCGCAAACGGGCTTCGGTGGAGAAAATGCTGGCGCTTTCGCAGTTGTACTATCCCATGTTCGAGCAGCAGCTCGACAAATACAATCTCCCGCTCGAACTTAAACACCTTGCCGTTATCGAATCGGCGCTCAACCCTTCGGCTACATCCAAAGCCGGTGCACGCGGCCTCTGGCAGTTTATGTACACCACCGGCAAAATGTACGGCCTTGAGGTGACTTCCTATGTGGATGAGCGTTGTGATCCGTACAAATCCACCCAGGCCGCCTGCGAATACCTCAAAGCTCTTTACGGCATGTTTGGCGACTGGCAAATGGTACTTGCGGCTTATAACAGCGGGCCGGGAACAGTTAACCGAGCCATCCGTCGCGCAGGTGGCGGCAAAAAAACATATTGGGAAATTCGCCCTTTTCTTCCACTTGAAACGCAAGGCTATGTGCCCGCATTCATCGCTGCCAATTACGTAATGAATTACCATGCAGAGCACAACCTCTTTGCCTCCGTGCCCCGCAAAACATTTATTGAAGTAGATACGGTAGCTGTGAAGCAGCAACTTACTTTCGGACAAATAGAAGCCGTGCTGGGTGTGCCGGTTGATGAGCTGCAGTTCCTCAACCCCATGTATAAACTGGGTGTGATTCCGCTATCGCTCAACGAGCCTTATACGCTGGTGCTGCCGGCCTCTAAAGTGGGCAACTTCGTAGCCAACGAAGAAGCCATTTATAATTACATCAAAAAAGACAGCACCCTTGCCGCCGATACATACGTGCAGGTGAAAAAAGTACACACAGTGAAAAAGGGCGAACAAATAAGCACCATTGCCCGACGCTATAAATGCACCGTGGCCGACATACGCGCATGGAATAACTTAAAGAGCAACACGCTGCGTCCCGGACAAAAACTCACCATTTATACGCCCGTAAAAAGTCCCGCCACTGCAGCCCCCGAAACCACCACGCAGACACCGGCGGCTACCACGCAGCCAACACAAACAACTTCGCAGCCCCCGGCTACTGTAAAACCAGCTACCGGATCCTTTACATACTACACCGTAAAAAACGGCGATAACCTCTGGAAAATAGCCCAGAAATACGGCACCACGGTTGACGAAATCAAAAAGCTGAACGGATTCGGAGCGAACTATAAACTCTATGCCGGGCAGAAAATTAAAGTGAAGAAAAACTAAGCAGCGTTTACGTCTGTTTACCCTGCATGCGTGCCGATGATCTGAAATTGCTGGGACTGCCCGCCAACTGCAGCGAAGAGGCTATTCGGAAAGCCTACCGTAAACGCGCGTTTCAGCTTCACCCCGATACATCTGCCGATCCTGCATCAAAAGACAAGTTCAATGCGCTGGTGGAAGCCTACGAGCGTCTGCTCGCCAACAACTATCCGCCTGATCCGCTTAAACCGGTTGCCGCCCGCCGTAAATCGGCCACGTATCATGCTATTTACCGCAAAAAGCAGGAGTCACTTACTCGGCGACAAAAATTCTGGCGCAAAACGGGTGCAGTGATCTACCGCATTTTTACACCGGTACTGTTTCTGCTGCTGTTTCTGCTTACGCCGCTCTGGCTTATGCTCATTCCGGTTATTCCGTGGATGCAGGAAAGGTGGAGGAGGAGATAACTCACCGCACCGGCAGCATCATCTTCCGCGTATCCGCATCCGCCTCACAAAGTCGTCGTTTTGATTCAGCATCTATCCAGGCCGGAAGCGAATCACGGCTGCACCAAAGACCAGGAATAATAACATGGTTTTTTAATGCGGGATGATAGGCGCGATAAACCCATGTGGGCACAATTTCGGCCGATTTCAATGCAATTTTCCCGGTGGTGAAATTTTTTTCAAGAGTGAGGGTGAGAATTACACCCGCATCGGTGTAGCGCCAGTATTGGTTGGAGATGAAATTGCCCAGCGACCAGGCTACAAGGCCGGTGTCGAGTGTGGCACCGTTTTGAGTTTTGAATTTTTGCATGGGCCCAACCACGTGCGGATGAGCGCCGATAATGAGGTCGGCTCCGGCTGCTGCGGTATAGCGGAACATACTGTCTTGTTTTGCTGTTGGCTCGCCACGATTTTCGATGCCCCAGTGAAAAAAGACAAGGACTAATTCAGCGCCGTTTTTACGCGCGCGTGCAATGTCTGTTTTCACAAGTGTGCTGTCTTCTACATTGAGCATCCACTTATGTGCCGCGCTCGGATAAGCACCGTTTGTGCCGTAGGTGTAGTTTAAAACGGCCATACGCGTGCCTTTAATTTCCGCAATGCGAATGGAGTCGCGGTCGGCAGCAGAGGTGTGTGTGCCGGTGTAGCCGAGGCCGTTTTTACTAATCTGTTCAATGGTGCGGAGCAGGCCGTTTTCGCCGGTGTCCATGCTGTGGTTGTTGGCGGTAACCAGAAAATCAAAACCGGCCGCTTTCAGCGCACTGATATACGCATCAGGCGAATTGAAGGCCGGATAGCCGGCGTAAGGCATGCGGGTACCAGCCGTAGTGGTTTCCAGATTGCCAATTGTAAAATCGGCCGCCGCCAGCGCGGGTTGAATTTCGGCAAAGCTGCCGGTGAAATCATATTGACCATCGGCCCGCAACGCATTTTTGGTTTGCGGCAAATGGCACATCAGGTCGCCAGTCAGGTTGATGGTAAATGTAACCACCGAATCGGGCATTGCTGCCAAAGATGAAGCGTGAGGTGCCCGCGAAGACACATTTATCGCAGTGTCTTCAGCCAGCAAGATGCCGCCCACAACAAACACAATTTGAGATACACAAAGGTATTGTACTAGGTTTTGGCGGATATTTAATAATGCAATCATGGTGCAGTTTCTTGGGGTAAAAATAAGGCCAAGCCTCCATCTTTACGTTGAATTTCAGGAATAAACCGGACAAAACATGTATTTACATGAAAATATCGGGCCCGATCTTGCATTTCCCGATTTTTTAATTCAACTTAGTGTTTCATAAAAAACCCAACCACAAGTAATTACGTTTATATAAACGTACTTTTTTTCTAAGAACTCAACGCAAAACAATACAAATATGAAAAAGTCACTCCTCCTGATTCCCGCCGCAGCACTGGTTTTCGGCCTCGGAAGCTGTAAAAAAGAAGAAGCCGCTTCAGGCGATATTCAGTCGGTATCATCGGTTTATAAAGCCGTTGTATTTGAATACTCAGCCACCTGGTGCGGCCCTTGCGGTCAGTATGGCTACCCGGCTATGCACGACCTCATGGCAGAATATAAGTACAAAACAGTAGGTGTATTCATGCACCCCAGCGATGATATCGTAAGTCAGGAGCCTACCGGTATGGATGACATTATCGACTTCTTCGGCTTCTCTGGTACACCGGCATCGGCTGTAAACACTGGCGAAGATACCTATCCGACCTACCTTGAGCCCAAAGTAACACAGGCGCTTGCTGCCAACCCGACCGCTAAAGCAGGTATCGGCATCAGCAAAAGCATTTCGGGCAACGTAGTTACCGTAAACACCAAAACCGTATTCTTTGAAGACGTAACCGGCACCTACAACCTGGCCGTGTATGTAACCGAAGATAAGATTATGGAACAGCAGAATGGTCAAACCGCTGCTGAAGTAGAGCACAACGATATTCTCCGTGCTATTGCCGACGGAAAAGCATTTGGAACACTCTGCGCTACCAATCCTACCAAAGGCAGCAAAGTTGATGGTACATACACCATTACCGTTCCCCAGTCGCGCAACAAAGACAATCTGCATGTAGTGGCTATTCTCTACAAAATGGAAAACAACCAGCCCACAGCCGTTCTTAACGCCAACAAGTTTTAAGTAAAGGCCGCTGCGGTAAACACAACCTTTAAAAAAGCCGCCCCGACAATCGGGGCGGCTTTTTTTGCCCTTTTTCGTGCGTAAAAAGTTGTTTCTTAGGCAAATTCTGAAAGTCTGACCATTGTCAAAGCGGAAAATATGAACTGACACAAAGAACTTTGTTATATTTGATTTGCTCAACAAACACGTATTCATTAATTAAATCACTCCCCGGATGAAAATCAAATCCTTTCTGCTTCTTCTGCTGTGCGCACTCATTTTTGTGCCCGATCTGAATGCAGAAGAAATGAAAAAGAAAAAGCGCCGCAAGAAAAAGAAAAAGAAAAAGGAACTTGCCTTTATGCAGGGTCAGATTGGAGGTCAGGTAGCTGCCGGTTTCCTCATGCGTCCGAACTATAACAAAGCTGATTATGCCATTTACGGCACCAATACAGTTGATGCCGGTTTTCCGTTTGGCGTGCGTGCCGAGTTTGGCGTGGCACCCGTGTTTGGGATTGGCGCCGGCTTTGGTATGTATAAAGACAAGGTAACGATTGGTGATGTAACTGTGCCCGAAAACGTATATGGGTACGAGCATAAATACACCATGCTTTTCCTGCGTCCGGCCTTTCATGCACCGTTAAACAACAGTAAGCTTGATGTGTATGCCGCATTGCCGATAGGCTTTACGGCCATTAAAGCCACACCATTTGGGAACAACAATTTCGTGCAGCAACCACTCAAAGGCGGATTTGCCTGGGCGGTAATGGCTGGCACCAATTTCTACTTCACCAAAAATATCGGTGTGTTTGCCGAAGGCGGCTATGGGCAGAATCTTCCCATTATTAATGCCGGGCTCTCGGTGAAATTTTAATTTTAGCCGCACTCATTCAAACCGGAATCAGCTAATGGTTCCGGTTTTTTTGTGATTAGGCCGAAGCAATAGTGCTGAAACGATACCCGCAGAAACGATTTATTATAAATAATTCAAACAAATAAATACAAAACAAAACCCGAGATCAGACATTTATGTTAAATATACGCAACCCCTATATTAAATCTCTTGCACGGTTAACTTGTTAAACTTAAGGCTAATATCATTTAGAACATTTCAGATTTGCATTGTTGGGCACATCCGGTTTCCTGTAAATTTACCGCAAAACGAACCACGGAATCAGTCAGAGCAGTTACTTCCGTAAAAGTCCAATTGTCAAGTCCTTGCTTAGAATAAACAATGAACCAGCCAATGGAGAGCAGCCACTAAGCATATCAAACACCGGTGGAAATAGGATATGTTTGGGATTAATGTTGAATTTGCAAAAGCAAGATAGCGGGCTTATTAACTGATTTGAAATTCCGAAAAGAGCACAGAATGGGCAGTTGTAAGCGTCTGCTTCTTGAAAGTACTCGTTGTGTAGCAACATTTATTCGTAGTTTAGTATTTCGTATTGAGCCTGAAAATGGCATAACACGTTATTGATTTCCTAATGACTTAATAATCGCTAAGTATTAACTCATGAAAAAAGCGCCGCTTTTCATTTTATCTGTTGCACTTACACTCTTTGTGAACAGCTGTAAAAAGGAAGAACTGGAACAGAAAATCAACAACGTTTCTTCAACGTACAAGCCCTTAGTGATTAAGTTTGCTGCAACCTGGTGCTATGCTTGTGGTTCCCAAGGCTATCCGCATTTTCAAGAAATTATGAATCAGCATGGGAGCACAATTACCGTGCTTAACATAAATGCTGATGACGCGATCAATTCCGGGACTCCTCCGGGGTCAAGTGAACTAAGGACGTTCTATAACGTTCCTTATGTACCTTATTGCGCTGTAAACACAAGTGCCGGCTTCAGCCCGTGGCCGATTCAAATTAACGACACCATCGAATTTGCAAGAGCTCAGCATCCAAAAGCTAAAGCCGGTATTGGTTTTTCAATGAAAATAGAAGGTAATAACGCAGTTATCACCACCAAAACGGTTGCTTTCGAAGCACTCACAGGTCGCTACAGCCTTGCTGTTTATCTCACAGAAGACAATATTGTTCAAGAGCAGAACGGTCTTTTAGACGGCCCCGGTCATTTTGATCACATTTTCCGAGCAGCAGAAAGCGGACAGCCTTGGGGCGATCCCATCATCACAAGCTCTTGTGAGGCAGGTGCAGTATTCGATAAAACACATACCATTGCTATTTCGGCCGACGTTCGTGATCGCAACAACCTGCACCCGGTTGTAGTATTGTACAAAATCAACCCGGCTACCTCATTGCCGGTTGATGTGATTAACTCAAACCATAACTAAGAAAATTTTATTTCATTCTATTATAACTCCGAAGCCGTAGTGGTTTCGGAGTTTTTTATTCCTTTAGGGTTGAGTAAAATCTTGTTTTTATTAATGCTTGTAATGTGTTTTGCTGCAGCATTTACAAAAGCATTGGGCGACTTTAGCCCAATATCACCACTTAATACAGAATGAATAAAACGATATAATAGTAAAAAATGGTTGGCAAATCCATTCAAACGGCAATAGAATCAATAGTTTCAGAGACGTTAATTGAAACCGGGTTCAATAAACGTCTTTTGATTTATGAAAAAAGTCAAAAAAAGCGGTGTTGGGTGTATTCGGCAACCCGGCTGATAATATGGGGGAAAACGAAATGGTAAACAGCGTTATCGTTGTCAGGATTGTGGGGCGCTTTCAACAGGATGAAACAAGGCAGACAGCAAGAAAAAGAAAAAAGAGCTTGCCTTTATGCAGGGCCAGATTGCGGGTCAGGCAGCAGCAGGTTTTCTTATGCGGCTATGGGCAGAATCTTCCCATTGTTAATGCCGGGCTTTCAGTGAAGTTTTAATTCTCATCACATAGATTTACAAGCCGGAATCAGCAATGGTTCCGGTTTTTTGCGTCAATAAATACGCTTGATAGAAACGGGCCAAGCCGTTGCCCGTTGAATTTCGGTAAAGTGTCGGGTAAAGTCAGATTTCAGATTCGTCTGCGGGACGTTTGGGTTTCAGACAGAATGAGCCTCAGGATGCCGCTTACATCCCGCTTAAATGTATCCGTCGAATACAGGCCGTTGGTTTCTCCGTCAGTTGTTTCCTGCCGTATTTACCGCACACAGCGGCTCACCGGCAAAAAAGAATACTGATAAAAGCACAGCCATCACGATTAAACAGCAACACTTGAAACCCGGCCGCATGAATCTTGCCGCAGGGTTTCAAATACCTATGTTGCCAGTCCTGCTGGTTCTTTGAACCCCCGGCCCTACACCTAGAAAATATGGAAAATCATTGAATTTTCAACCCCAAGTATGTTCGGGAGAGATAATTTTTTGTACATTAGATTTAGTTAAATAACCTAAAGACACAACGTTACGTTATCGGCTACGTAAAAAAGTTAGCTCAACACCAATAAATACAGCATTATGAAAAAAGCTCTTCTTGTACTACCTCTTGCAGCTCTTCTCTTTACAGTTAGCAGCTGTAAAAAAGAAGTCCCCGCTCAGGACATCAACAACATTTCCACCACCTACAAACCGCTTGTGGTTAAGTTTTCAGCCACTTGGTGCGGTGCCTGCGGTTCTGTTGGCTATCCGGTTTTTAAAGACATTGCCAGCCAGCACGGCAGCAAAATCACATTGCTCAATGTAAACACAGATGATGATATCAACAGCGGAACACCTCCGGGTGCTGGCGGGCTGCTCAATTATTTCGACGTAAGCGGCATTCCTTCCTGCGGTGTTAACCTGAGTGAGGGCTTCTATCCCGATGTAGCTGATATCAACGACAGCATCACCGCGGTAAGAGCTGTGCACACAAAAGCAAAAGCCGGTATTGGTTTTTCTTTGAAAGTTGAAGGCAACAACGCCGTTATCACTACCAAAACCGTAGCTTTTGAAGCACTCACAGGTCGTTACAGCCTGGCGGTTTATCTTACCGAAGACAACATTGAGGAAGAACAATCAGGTCTTTCAAGCGGTACCGGTAAGTTTGACCACATTTTCCGTGGCGCAGCGGATGGCCAGTCTTGGGGAGCTCCCATCATCACCACCTCATGCGAAGCAGGTGCCGTGTTTGATAAGAAAGTATCTATTCCGATTCCTGCTGATGTGCGTAACCGCAACAACCTTCATGCAGTAGTGGTGTTGTATAAAATCGATCCGACATCATATATGCCGGTTGATGTAATCAATACAAACCACAACTAACCGAAACAGTTATTTATTTTATTCTAACTCCGAAACTGTAGTGGTTTCGGAGTTCTTTTATCCCCCCGATTGTATGAATAAAAGAATCATCTTACTCTTTATCCTCGCGTTCTGCTTTGTAGCGGCCGATCTTTCTGCGGAAGAAGCTAAAAAGAGAAAAAAGAAGCGCCGTAAAAAAAGAGGGAAAAAGGAACTTGCATTTATGCAGGGACAGAAAACAATTCAGCCGGCCACCGGTTTTCTTGCCCGTTCTGATTACGACAGTACGTCTTACGGTTATTTCGGCAACACAAAGGTTGATCCTGGTTTTCCTATTGCTTTTCGTGGTGATTATCACGTAACGGATTTTCTTTCTGCCGGTGCGTTTTTCAATATCTACAGCGAGAAAGTGACGATTACCGATGTGACCGACGAATCAGTGAGCTTCGGCTTCAAACACAATACTTCTACATTTGGCATTCGTTCGGCTTTTCACAAGCCCTTTGGTGCAAAGATCGACGTTTACGGGGGCATTGGTTTGGGATTTACTGCTGTTAAGGTAAAACCCTTCGGCGAAGTCAATCCGATAACACCCAATGAAAAACTCGGAGGTTTTTTCTACAATGTGTATGGCGGATTGGGTTACTACATTATCAAACCGCTTGGTGTTTTTGTAGAAGTGGGTTATGCCACGCCTTGGTATCCGATGATACAAACCGGAATCAGTCTGAAATTCTAATTCAAGATAAATTCTGATAACACACAAGCGGCGGTCTCTGCATGAGACCGCCGCTTGTGCTTTAGAACGCCTGTAATGCCGGTTTAGTTCTGTACCTGCAGCGAGTGAATGTAGTCTTCCAGACGCTCCACAATACGGTCGTAGCTGAACTGCGCCAACGGTGTGGGGTTTACGTTGTGGAATTCCGGATTGTTGTTTTTGCGCAGGGTGTAGATGTTTTGCTTGCCCTCTTCAAAACGGCCAATCGGGTCGATGGTCATGGTGAGAATCTGGTAATCGTAATTCTTCGCCAGTTCATACAGCATGTCGAAGTTTTCGCCCAGACCGGCCACCTCGTCGATGGTCATAAAGCGGATGCCTTTTTTGATCTTGCGGTCCTTGCGGCTCAAACGGTCGGTGTCGATGATTGACAGACGGGCAATGCACAGCAGTGCCAGCATGGTGTAGTTCTGTCCGTTTGATCCGGGCGCATCTTCGCCTTTGGGCGTTTTGAGGCTGATGGAAAGATCGAAATACGATTTCGGGTTGGTGAGTTTGCGGATATCCGGCTTCACGTTTTTGCCATCGCTGTGTTCGAGGAAGGCTTTGAGAATGATGGCATCAGCGCCTTCATTTTCCACCTCAAACATTTTGAACAGGCCCACGTTCTGCGCTTTGGCCGCAATTTGTTTGTTCAGGTTGCGAATCCAGCTGATGGGATATGATTTCGACGGATCGAAGTTGATTTCCACGTAGTGGCCGCCGGAGATTTTGTTCTGGCGGAAGAACTCACGCATATCATCAATACGGTCGCGGTATTCGCTATATACTTCTTCGATTTTGGAGAAGATGCCGTTGATGATTTTGAGCTTGTGGTCGTTAATCTCGTTCATCTTCTGGTTGATGATGCGGAGATGTTCTTCCACGTCGTTCTGGAGATCTTCTTCCACGTTGCTGCCGTCTTTAATAATCTTGGGCAGCATTACTTCGGCCAGTGTCTGGAAATCGAAGCGGTGATTGCCTTTGAGGCGTTCGTCTTCGATCTGGAATTTCTCTTCGCGCAGAATGCCTTCGTAGTTTGTTTCGTAGGCTTTTTGCGTGGTAATAACCGTTACCTGCGCTTTTTTCACGAGGTTTTCTTCAATTTCCTCAGCGGCTTCGGCCGGGTCAAACTCACCAATTTCTTCGGTGTAGCGGGCCAGTGCTTCGCGGTAGCGGTTTTCGAGTGCGGGCATTTTCTCCATCAGGCCAATGAGGCGCTGCTCAAGGCTGCCCTGCTTGCGCGAAATTTCCTGCAGGCGCTGGGTAAACGCGTTGTACATCATCTTCGTGCTGGAATTGTGTTCTTTTTCCAGCGCGCGTATTTCGGCGTTTACTTTTACCTGGCTTTGCTCGCCTTCAGACGGACGCAAGTACGTTGCCACGTCTTTCAGCCAGTCGTTATAGCGTTCATCAAGTGCTTTGCGTTCCTGCTTAAACTCTTTCAGTTCACGCTCTTTGTCGGGCAGCTGTGTAAGTTCGAGCTGACGGATCTGGCCTTCGATGCCCAGAATGTTGCCCTGCGAGTTGTTGATGATTTCATCGGCCTCACGGAGTTTCTGCAATGCGTCTTCCCAGCTCTTCTTCGCTTCTTCATATTGCAGGCGAAGGTTGTTTTTCGGGTTGGTGTAAAGGTCAATGGTAAACTCAAACTCATCGCGCGTAAGCAGCAGCGTATCATCGGGCGAGTAGCGGTTCAGTTCGTCGCGTCGCACCCAAATTTCCGATACCTGCTGGTTAAAGCCGAATTCGGTCAGCAGCTCGCGCAGGCGGCGGTTGCTGTCGCGCTCGGCGGTAAGTTTTTCGAGTTCCTTTTCAATGGTATCGCCGTACTTCTTCAGCTCTTTTTCAATCGTATCCGGATTGTTGAAGAGTTGTTTCTGCACGTAAGGCACATACTCCAGCACACCGCCGAGGTTCACCCAGAAACCGCCCGCATCCTTATCGGCCGGCTTGATGTTTTTATATACTTTATCCGGCTCCGGAATAAAGCGCGTTCCGTCCCGCTTGTCGGTGGGGCGCTGTGTGCTCAGTGCTTTAAAATGCATCAGCACCGATTCTTCCTCTTTGGTGAGCTTACCCGCATTGCGGATGGCCCACTGCGCTACCGAATCCTGATTGGTAGTATCGAAAAGCGGCAACAGCTGTTCAAGGCGGTGAATTTCATTTTCGAGCTGATCCATCAGGCCGTCGTACTCGGCCTGCGCAAGGCGGTAGTCTTTGCTCCAGGTCGAGTCGATAAATGCGCTTTCAATGCGGCGGTCGGCAAGGAAGGTTTCAAAATCGTGGAGTTTGTCGCGGTCGCGTGCCACTTTGTCCTGTTGCGCAAACTGTTCGCGTACGGCCTCAATGGTTTTGTAAATACGCAGCCAGCCTTCCACGCGTTTTACTTTGGTCCAGCGTTCGCTGGCTTCGTCGTATTCGTCCTGCGCAATCTTGTAGGCATTTTCGTACGAAGCGCGGTTTTTATCGGCAAACTCGCGTTGCTTTTTGCGGCTTTCGAGCTCCTGCTCCAGTCTTTCGCGTTCGGCCGTAATGGTGTCGAGTTCGCGTTCCACAGCTTCCATGTTCAGCTCATTCACGCGCTTTTCGAGCAAAATCTGCTGCAGGTTTACATAAGCCGTTTCCTTCTGTGTGCGCACCAGATCGCGGCCTACCACATCTTTTTGCTGGAATGTCCAGCCGGTTTCCAGAAACAATGCACGGTGGTTGGCCTTGTCGCGTTTCTTTTTGTCTTCAAGCAGGGCAAGCAGGCGGTCTTTTTTCAGCTTCACCATTTCATACACGCGTGCGCGGCGCTTGTACTCTTCGTGGGCTTCTTCAATTTCCTTCTTGCGTTTTTCGTATTCCTTGCCCTGATCGTCGTCGTTGGCAAAGAGGAAGTTTTTCAGGTCTTCCGATTTTGCGCCAATGCCTTTACCGCGCGAGAACGACTGGATAATCTGCGCAAAGGTTTTGAGCTTGCGCTCATCCTGGCTCAGATCAATGCTCAGAATCTGGTTGTTGAAAAGCACACGGTGAAACTCGGCCGTGCGGTTGTTGAAATGTTTCAGGTTCATGCCCCGCTTTTCGAGATGCTCTTTCAGCTTGTCGATAGGCAGAATCTGGTTGCCCTGCAGGAAATCGCGGTAAAGCAGAAACTGGTTGTTCGGCTCCAGATTGAATTCCGTTTCCGAAGAAAAATCGAACCCTTTCTGAATAATAAACGGATAAATGGAGCGGGCCGTGGTTTGCACGTGCGTGCCCACAATAATGTATTTACCCTCTTCAATTTCCACGTTCACAAAGGCATAACCGAGGTTGGCGCCGTCGTTTTGTTTGAGAACAATGCCTTCCACAGTACGTTTTTCGGTGGTCATTACATCGGTGCCCGATTCCCAGTATTCTTTCTTGGCCACAAAAATAAGCTGGAGCAGGTCGGCAATAACCGATTTGCCCGAACCCGAACCACCGGTAAAATCGGTGCGGAGCGGGTGCAGCAGGTAGTCGCAGTTGTTGTGATAAATCACCCCAACGGTTGACAGTGAGAAAATGCGCGGATATTGTTTCATGTTCGGATTGTCCGGATGCGTGTGTGTTTATGAGGTCAGTTATTCGGAAGCTTCACCTTCTTCAACCGGGTAAAGCCCGCCGGTGCGCTCTTCAATCGAGTTTGTTTCGTCGATGAGGCGGTCGATGTTGTGAATTTCGTAGGAGTACATGGTAAACAGGCGCTCAATGGAAGGCATAATTTCAAAGAGTTCCTTGTTTCGCGGATCGTAATGTATCCACCCCAGGCGTTCAAACTCTTTCAGCGCATTGCGCACCCATTCGTCAATGGTGTTTTCATCAATATCGGTAGCCTCTTTTTCGCGGCGTTTGGCGAAGAGGTTGTAGATATAATTTTTGTACTCCTCATTGCCTTTAATGAGCTGAATGAGGTCGGGCACATAAATATCGTTGATGAAAAACTTGTCGATGCGGTGAATTTTCAGCAGCAGAATGCCGAGCAGCGTGTATTCGGGCGAAAGCTTTTTGGCGCGTGTTTTTACAATACCGCGGCTTTCGTCGTCGAGTTCGAGGTAGAAATAGCGGGTATAGTCAGAACCTTTGGCGGCAAGGTTTACGCGAAACAGGTTGCGGTAAAACAAACGGATTTCATCTTCATATTTTTCGAGAAAATTGAAGAGTTCCGTCTGGTGCGGGAAGTTCTGAATGTGTTGTCCGCTCTTCAGGGCAAAGTCGAGATCAGCGAACAGGCTTTCGGCTTCATCAGACTCTAAGAAGCCGTACTTTTTAATTGCAGTTTCCATATTCCGATATTGGGTTGTTTGGCATCGAGCACAAATTCTTCGCGCACGGTAACCTCCACATTTTCCATTTTGGTGAATTCCTTGAGTACGAGGGTTGCTGTTTTAATGGCAGCCTCAAGGTCATTGTCTTTGAAGAGAATTTTGTAGTAGTAATCGGCAAAATTCACCTTCTTCTTTTTCTCAAGTTCGGCTGTAATGTCGCCAATCCATTTTTCAATACGGATTTCGCGGTCAATCTGCTGCTGGCGCAGCATGGCCTGGCGTTTCAGGTCTTCCTCGTCCCAGCTCAGATCCTGCACCAGCACCGGCGGCGGATCAAGCAGCTGGTAGTAGTCGATGCTGGTAAGACGCGAGCGGTCGCTGTACAAATCTTTAGTGGTAATGTTTTTGGGCAGAAATACTTCCACCTCGTGCACTGTGCGGTCTTTGAGTTTTTTTGTACGACCATGTTTACTGCTCGAATTTTTGAGCAGGTAAATCAGAAACGCTTCAATCTTGCGGTCAAACTCACGCTTCTCGAAATCGTTGTACAGCTTATTGATTTTTGGTTTAATGCGGTCAATGGTATGGCTCACATTAATCAAACGCTGCTCGATGTCTTTGAAGAAGCTTCGTACTTCGCGTTTGGTTTCGCGGAAGTCAGCTTCATCACTCAGGCTGGCGTCGTCGAGAATCTGCTTGATATCGTCTTTCGAGGAGAAAGCACTTGAGAGTTTGTCGGCCTGTTCTTTGATACGGTCGAGCAGTGCTTCGCAGCCAATGAGCATTTCGCGGAAATTGTCGAACTCGTTTTTCACGAGGTCGTTGAGCTGCTCAACCGTATCTTCAATTTGCGACTGCAGTGCGCGGAGCTGTGCGCTGATGTCGTTTTTGTGTTTGAAGAACTGGGTGTGATACCAGTGGCGGAAATCGTCGATAGACTCGAGCTTTCGTTCGAGCAGGAGCACCAGATCGGAGAATGTTTTCTGGATCTGCGAGGGGTTTATCGCTGTGTGTACCTCGCGTTCCAGCATATCGCAGAAGTTCTCTGCGTAGGTGCTGAGCTGGTATGATTTTTCTTCGAGGTTTTTATCGAGGAAATGGCGCAGCAGGCGGTGCAGTGCCTCGTCGTATTTCTGCGTTTCTTCTCCGCGTGCCGAGGTCATGCCCAGCTCGGTGTACACCTGTTTGATGGTGTCCACGATAATCCGCTCAGGGAAGGTACGGTCTATGGTTCCTGCACGCACTTTCTGAAAGAGTGCAAGCACCACCAGTCCGTCTTCCTGCCGCGGCACGAGCAGGTTGTACCGCTCGCGGAGAATTTTCGGGAAATGCATGGGCCGCGATGTGCGCAAGGCCGGCGGCATGATAGAAAGTTGTTCCATACGTACACAAATTTACCCGCCGCAAGCGTTTATTTGTGCCGTGTTGAAATCTTGTGGAAACAAACCGCGAATGCCTGAAAACACTGCGTTTTTGTTAACATCTTTACCCTACAGAAATTTGGCTTTCCCGGTTTTTTTAAGTAGTACAAAAAAACACCGGGAAAGCCGTAGCAGGCTCCGCAGGTCTGTTTACTGAATGGTGCCGTCGTGAAGCAGGCTGAGCAGCCAGAGCCGCCCGTGTTCCAGTGTGCTGAACACCCTTACTGGAACATCCGGTTTGTGCACACTGATGTAGTGATGCGCCAACTGACGCGCCTCAAGATGGTCGGCCACCAGTGCAAGTGCACCAATCCGCTCAATAAATTTGGGAGAAACGGTAAGATCCAACGCCTCTTTTGCAATGCGGTGCACAAAACGCAGATCAGTTAATAACGCCAGCTTCCGGTCGGTTACCGCACTTCCTCCGGCACCCTGCAGAAAAATCTGCATCATGTCGGTGTAGGATATGTCGGTTTCCGGTAAATACCTGACGTACGAAATCCCGTCGGCGTCCGACCAGGTTTCGGCTTTGTCAGCAATAAATTGCTGATTGAGTTTGTTGTTTTTTAGCGCAGGGGTTGCCATATTTTTAAATAATTCAATAATAGTACGTGAATCGGCCCGTCTTTGTTTAGAATTATCCGCTTGAAAACGGGTAGGAAAAACCACGCTCGACTAAAACCGAGTTACAACACATAAATCCCCGGTTTTCAGGGACAAAAAAAACGCTCAAGAAGTCTGGAAAACCAGTTATCGGGTTGCCAGCAGCCAGGCTCTGGCGGTTTCGGTATCACTAAATATCCGTGTAGGTATTCTGGGCCGGTTAAACTTCATGTAAAAGTTAGCCAGAATACGGGTTGCAGGCGAATCAACCACGATAGCCATAGCCTTCAGCATCGAACTGAAAGAGTTATTGACACCATAATTCCGGGCTTCGTTTGACATGCCTGTGATCTGCCGCGCATCTAGGATCAGCAGAAAGGGTTGTTCGGGTTTATAGGTTTGCCGCGCCAGCTCAGTAAGCTGTATGGCGTCTTCCACCTCAATCAACGCATTCTCAGCCAATACCGCCCAGGATATTCCGTCTTCATCAGACCACATATATCCTTTCCCGGGAATTCCTCGGTAATTAATGCGTGATTCGTTCATTTTTGTGGCTTATACGCTCAATCAAAGGTAAGTTCGCCTACAGTTTTCCTCTTACCAGACATTACATGAAAATCAGATTTAATAATAGGGGTTATTATTAGTTTTGAAATTAAGACGCACTGTCGTTTATTCATGTTTGCAATGATACAGTGTGAGCGCGGGATGTGTATATTATTTTAAAAACAAGCAGATTTCACAGAATTAGTCACAATAAATAAGGATCAGCGCATGCGTATCGTTTCATACATAGTTATCATTTTATTACTGAATACATGTAGTGAGGGATTTGACGGAGAGCCCGAAAGCAAGGAAACAGAAAGCCGAATTACCGGCAATACGTCCGTTTTTGCAGCTAAAGATCGCGCTGCTGCGCAGATAAAATGCAACCTGCTGTTTGAACAGGCCGAAGCTTATTCGCGCCAGGGCCGCGTAAAAGAGTCGATAATGGCCGACAGTACCGCGCTTCGGATTGCTGAAAAAGCCTTGCTTGTTCCTGAAATGATTTCGATAATCAAACGGCTCGAAAGGAAGTATGCGATTCAGCTTCAGCGCACGCAATCGTATCAATTAATAAACAAGGGACTAAAGCTTGCCCGTGAGATTGGAGATAAAAAAGCGGAGATTGATTTCATTGCTGCCCGTGGTATGTGGTATTTCTATGGCGGCGAATTTGATAAGGCCCTTCCCATTTCAGAAGAATGCCTTGCAAAAAGCCGGGCTATTAATTACAGCTTTGGCATATCAAGTGCACTTGCTGATATCGGCAGTATTTACATGAACTTAAAAAACGAAAAAAAAGGCGTTGAATATTTTATGGCCTGCAAACCGTTTGCCGACAGTCTGAAAGGAACCACCTATGAATCGCAAATTTACCAGCTTTTGGCAAGTGCATATTTGGAGAGCAACCAGCATGATTCGGCACAGGTGTATATAAATAAAGCGATACGCACGGCTGAGCTACAGCAGGATAAAAAAGTGTATGCCGCCTGTCAGGCCTCGCTGGCCAATATCTTGATTTATGAAGGCCGATACAATGAAGCAATTGAAGTGGCCCGCCGTTCCATTGCACTTTGCAGGGAAATAAACTTCAAAGCTCAGATCATTAACAACTATGTAATTCTGCGAAATATTGCCCTAAAACAGGGCGACCATAAATTGGCGTTAACGTATTTTGAAGCATACGCCGGATTGAAAGATACGCTGCGGAATGACCAGACACTTTTAAAAGAACAGGAAAAGGAATATGTGTACACGCTTGAAAAAAAAGAGCGTGAAAATCAGTTGCTGCTGCAGAAAAATCAAATTCAGGAATTTCAGATCAGTAAGACGAGATATGTGATTTTCGGATTTATTTTTCTTCTTCTGTTGTTGCTGATGATCGGTACACTGCTTTTCAGACAAGCCCGACTAAAAACGGAAAATTGGAAAATGTCGGCCGAACAAAAGTTGCTTCGCGCACAAATGAATCCGCATTTTATCTTTAATTCGCTCAACTCCATCCGTTATTTTATTCTCAGCAAGCAAAATGCCCAAGCCGAAAATTATCTCGCTACGTTTTCACGTCTCATCCGCAATTCGCTTGAGTCTTCAATTGATGATACTGTATCCGTTGATCGGGAGGTGGAAATGCTGAAAGACTATCTCGGTATTGAGGCGCTGCGGTTTAACGGGGTTTTTGAGTATGAAATACATATTGATGATGCACTTAAAGTTAATACCGTGCGGATTCCGCAATTAATGATTCAGCCCTTTGTGGAGAATGCAATCTGGCACGGGCTGCTTCCCAAAAAGAATAACAGAAAACTCCTTATTCAGCTTTTACCCGGGGCTGATTCGGGGAAAATCAGGTGTGTGATAGACGATAATGGCGTGGGGCGCACTGCTGCAGCACAAAATAAATCATTGCAAAAAGAAAAACACCTGGCAATTGAATTTGTGCAGCAGCGCCTGCTGTTGTATAAAAAAGCATACCACAGCGATTGCAGGCTAACGTTAACCGATAAATTCGATGAAAACGGGGATGCAGATGGATTATGCGTTGTACTTGAGCTGCCCAATTTATATCAGTATAAACTGCCTGTGCGAAATGAAGTATAGCTGCCTGTTTCTGTGGTTGATTATTTGCTCCTGTGCCGGCCCGGCAAGTGATAATTCAACTGAATGCCAAACGCAGGTCGAAGCCTATAATGCTTCCACCCGCAAACACAGTTATAAACATTATCGCGATTTAAGGCTCGCGGCGTGGCAGCTCGGCAATTCCGGCAAGCTGCATGAATCAATTGCGGCCGATAGTGCGGCTCTTATCATTGCCACTCAATTGGGAAACGATACCGCCTGCCTGAGTACGATAAAAGCACTTCAGGCAAAATACTATCAGTTGCTGAACCGGATGCAGGTGCTGGAGCTTTGCAACCGGGGAGTGGCCATTGCAAAGAAAACGGGTAATTATAAAGACATGGCCGATTTGTACTCGGCAATAGGTCTTTGCTATTTTTTCTTTGAAGACATAGATAAAGCACTGGCCGCGCACCGGAAAAGCCTTGAAATAAGCCGGAAAGCGGGATATGAGTTTGGTATTTCCAGTGCATTGGTTGATATCGGGAGCGATTATATTGCACTGAACCGTACTGCCGAAGCCGTTCCTTATTACCTGGAAGTGGAGAAATATGCGCCGCTGTGTAAAGGAACCATATACGAAGCATATATCTACAACTCTGTGGCGGCGGCTTACTGGCTTACGCAGCGTTACGACTCGGCATTTATGTATTCCGAAAAAGCCTTCGCCATTGCCCGCACGCTAGGAAACAGCCGGGGAATTATCAGCATCACAGCTACAATGGCCCGTATCGAGTTGCTGAGAAACAATACGGCAAAGGCCAAACTTTTGGCCGAACAGGCATTGCAGCAAGGCCTCGAAACCCGTTTTGCCATTCAGCTTCCCGCCCTGTACCTGCTGCTGAGCGAAATTCACGAAAAAGAAAAAAACTTCGAGACTGCACACTATTACTTTCGCAAACACATACATCTGAAAGACAGCATTGCCGATGAAAAAACGCTGAAAATTATCCGCAGCAACGAACTCGAAGCCACCATCAGGCAAAAGGAAAACGAAAAAGAACTGTTGCAGCAAAGCAACCAGATCAGTGAACTTAAAGTGCAGCAAACCGGAATTCTGGCCCTTTCGCTGCTGCTGGTTATTCTGCTGCTTGTAATTATTGGTATTGCCCGGCAGCGCCAGGCGGCATTAAAAGCAAACCACCAGTTGGCCATAGCCGGTCAACAGCTTTTGCGCGCACAGATGACCCCGCATTTTATTTTCAATTCTCTCAACTCCATTCAGGCGCTGATTATGCAGAATCAGAATCTGAAGGCAGAAAACTACCTCGGCAGGTTTTCAATACTGCTGCGCAATATTCTCGAAACCGGAAGCCAGCAAAGCGTAACACTGATGCAGGAAATACAAATGCTCAACGATTACCTGCATATCGAGTCGGTAAGGTTCGACGGCCGATTTACTTATTCTATCCAGGCCGACGAAGAGCTTAACCGGCTCAATCCGCGTATTCCGCACATGATGATTCAGCCTTTTGCCGAAAATGCGGTATGGCATGGCTTACTGCCAAAGAAGGGCGATTGCGGGCTTTCTGTGTTATTCAGGTACGAAAACCAAAGTAAACTAACCTGTATCATCGACGATAATGGAGTGGGCCGCGAAGAAAGTGCCGGTTACAAAAACCCCGATTCAAAAAAGCAACAGGCAATATCCTTCACACAAAGTCGACTGGCCATGTTTAATGACCGATACAAAACCCAATGCATATTTGATATTGAAGATAAATACGACCAACACGGGAAAGCACTGGGAACAAAAATTACCATTCAGTTACCGATAATAAAAAAGTAAAATGTACCGAGCGATTATTATTGATGATGAAAAAGCCGGAATAGAATCGCTGATGATTCTGGCCGCCCGATATGCCCGGGATATAAAAATTGTAGCCACCACACGCTATCCCGAAGAAGCGGCGGGGCTTATTGAAGATTATGATCCGGATATCGTTTTTCTGGATGTTCGGATGCCAAAAATGTCGGGGTTTGATTTGCTTAGCCAATTGCCTTCCCGTGACTTCAAACTTGTGTTTACCACAGCTTACAGCGAATATGCCATAAAGGCCATCCGTAATCAGGCATTCGATTATCTGCTCAAACCCATAAGCGATGATATGTTCTGCGAATTTATTGCTTCGCTGGGTGAGAAACAGGATAAGCCCCATAGCGCAGAAGACCACCGACGCAAGTCGATTGAAATTGCCATGAAAGACGGCATTCAGTTTTTGCCTCAGTCTGATATCATCAGGCTTGAGGCCTCGCGAAGTTACACCGAGATATTTATGGATAACGGTGTGCGCCACATCGCCTCGCGCCCGCTCAAAGATTTTGAAAACCGGCTTGATACATCATTATTCTTCAGGTGCCATAAATCGCATATTGTGAACCTTCGCAAAGTGAAGAAATTTGTAACCCAGGATGGTTTTTTTCTGCTCATGACCGACGGTTCGCTCCCCGAAGTTTCGCGTGTAATAAAGGATGACCTGCTGGCGCGTATTCGCGAAAAATAAATTCAGGCAAGAGAACATTCTGCTCTTCCAGGCATTGGCTGCCGGAATCCATATTCCGGCAGCATGAAATCCTATGAATTAAAACGCACTGTTTATGGCTTATAAAAGAGGGGTCAGGGAAACTTATACGGCCATTTGGGAAATCGGCTGTCGGTTTAAGGCAACTGCTGCTGAAATTCATTTTCATAGAGTATAGTTTTGACTTGTTGATATCAGCGATCGATAATTATTCATTTAAAACCAATTCTTATGAAAAAAGCAATTCAACTTCTGGTTCTGGCTTCGGCCGTCTTTACTATTCAGGCAAAAGCACAAACCGGTACACTTACCGGTTGGGGTATGGCAGTATGCAACCAATACAGTTTTTCAATATGTCCGGGTGAAGTTATCACCCCGAACAATTATGGATCACAAAATTTTGTGTGTACAGGCCGCCCGCACGAAGACGTTTCTTTCATCAACCAGGGTCCGCTCTGGCGTGTGGAGTCGCGGACATGGTCATTTACACCTACGCTTTCCGGCGCATTGGTAACCGGTGTTGACCAGAATAACAATCCGGTGAGTATTACACTTCTCGCCAACGATCTGCTTCAGCCGGCGATCTATTCTCCTGTCGCAAATCCGCAGTATGTGGAGTTTTCGGTGAATAATGTCAACACCGGAATTTTGTTTGACAGAAATTCATATCAGATTTCGCTTACGGCCACCCTTTCTGCCTCGTTTTCGCTAAGCCTGAGCAATGGCCTGCTGTCGGGCACGAGCAATGTAGCGGGAAACAGCACATGGAACATTTACAGTACACCCAATGGAATTGGCGGCCCATATACGTTTGTGGCTTCGTTTAACACACCGTCTTTTTCGCTTAATGTGGGCCCGGGTTGTTACTATGTTACGCATACGGTTAATTATTCGCCCTGCGGTACTGCCTGTGAAGCCATGACTGTGTGCAACGCTTCGTGCGATAAAAAACTGCCTGAGGGAAAAATAGGTGTCAATACTGATTTGCCGGTGCTTTTGCAACTTTTCCCGAACCCGGCATCAAATCAGGTAACACTGGAAATTCCATCTACTGATGATACTGAATTTCAGGTGCGCATTTACGACATGAGCGGAAAACTGGTAACAGATATGCGCAAACAGGCTGCAGCCGGAGCCACCACACAGGTAATGCTTGATCTGGGGGCTTACGGTGCAGGCACTTATCTTGTAAAAGTATCGGGCAATAAACTTGGCGAACAACACCGCACGTTGATTGTGGAATAGATCTGCGGCAAACAATTCAGGCAGACATCGGCTCACAGGCTGGTGTCTGCTTTTTTATGCGTAAAGAAGGGTTACCTGTAAGAACCGATATGCATTAACGCATCGCCCTGATTCACTACTGGCTGGTTATTCAGCCCCACCACATACCCGTCGTGCGGTGCGGTTACGGTATGTTCCACTTCGCCGTAAGGATCGCAGATGATGCCCAGCTTTTCGCTTTTTCGCACAGGGGCACCATAGTCAATTGTGGTATGAAAAAGCCCGGAGCTTTTAGCGCGCACCCAGCCCGAATGATTGAGCAGCACGGGTGTGCCCTGCGGCACTTCGGTGTCAATCATGCCGTGGTGATGCAGCAGGCGCAGGCAGCCGTGCAGGCCCTGCTCAATGCTGAAATAATCCATCCGTCGTGATTCGCCACCTTCATACACCAGTATAGGTTTGTTTTGCCTTGCGGCTTCTTTGCGCAGCGTGTTTTCGCGGAAGGGCGAATTGATGATGAGCGGTGCAGCAAACATTTTACCCAGCTCAATATTGCGCGGGTCGTTAAACACGCAGCGTATTTGCGGATAGTTGGTGATTTTGGCGCCGCCGGTGTGAAAGTCCACACCAAAATCAATTTGCGGAATTATGGTTGATGAAAGATCGTGCGCAATGCGGCTGCCCAGCGATCCGTTGCGGCTGCCGGGAAAGCAGCGGTTCAGGTCGCGTCCGTCGGGCAGATCGCGCGAGCCGGCGAGAAATGAAATGATGTTGATTACCGGAATAGCCACCACGCAGCCGCGTTTGGGTTTCATCACATCGGGCCGCTGGATAAGGCGGCGCACTACTTCAATGCCGTTTATTTCATCGCCATGCATACCCGCCAGAAAAAGTACGGTAGGGCCGTCTTCTTTAGCGTTGAAAATAAACACCGGAATTTCAATAAGCGTGTGCGTGGGCAGCTTGTAAATATTCAGCACAACCTGCGCGTGCTGCCCGGCCTGTATGGTCTGGCCCTGAATCTGAAACGGTTTTCCCATCAGTGCAAATGACTGTGAAACTCATTCCGCTCCACGTATTCAATAATTTTTCCGGCAATATCCACACCTGTGGCACCTTCAATGCCTTCGAGTCCGGGCGATGAGTTTACTTCCATTACCAGCGGGCCACGCTTGCTTTGCAGCATATCCACACCGGCAATGGCCAGCCCCAGTTTCTTTACCGCTTTCATGGCGGTGGCTTTTTCTTCGGGCGAAAGCTGGATGAGTTGTGCCTTGCCGCCGCGATGCAGGTTGGAGCGGAAATCGCCCTCGGCACCCTGCCTGCGCATGGCGCCCACAATCTGCCCGTCCACAATAAATGCACGCACATCAGCTCCTTTGGCTTCGGCAATAAATTCCTGCACCAGAATATTTACCTCCACATCCAGAAACGCTTCAATTACTGATTTGGCCGAGTTGTGCGTTTCGGCCAGAATTACGCCGATGCCCTGCGTACCTTCAAGCAGCTTAATCACTACCGGCGCACCGCCAACCTGTTTGATCACATCATCAATATCACGTGCGCTGGCGGCAAATGCGGTTTTGGGCATGCCCAGTCCGGCTTTGGCCAGCAGCTGCAGGCTGCGCAGCTTATCGCGCGAGCGTACCAGCGCCTGCGATTCAACAGTAGAAAATACTTTCATCTGCTCGAACTGCCGCACCACGGCCGCGCCGTAAAACGTAACGCTGGCGCCAATACGCGGAATAACGGCATCAATGCCTTCGAGCGGATGGCCTTTATAAATAATCTGCGGACGGCTTTGCTCAATCACCAGCACACATTTCTGGTGATCGACCACCATAATATCGTGGCCGCGCTCTTTGCCGGCTTCCACCAAACGCTGGGTGGAGTAGAGGTTAGGGTTTCTTGAAAGGATTGCGATGCGCATAAACGAGGCTGATAATAATGGTGTAAGATAGGAAAGTGTATGAATGAAATCAATGTTCCAGTGCATTTTCGAGCGATACATCCACCACAAACCGCCCATGCAGCAAACGGCGGCCGATGAGCACCGGATAGCGCATGTTACCACGGTCGGTGAGTGATACAATGCTGCGGATTATGCGGCTGCCCATACGTATGCGGGTACGCACAATGTAGCGGAGCTCTTCTTCACCAAACGAATTGCGTACCTGCTTGCGGTCGAATTGGGTAAAGCGGTGTTCGCGGTCCTGATATTCGGGATGTGTTTCATCGAGCAAACGGAACACAAGCACACCATTTTCAATACGTACATGGTGACAATGCAACGCAGTGGTGTAGGCGCCGGTATCAAGCTTGGCGGTGAGGCCAAACAGGCCGAGGTCTGGAAAGTCAACCCGCTCACGCCGACCGGCAGTTTGTTTGGGCCGTTGTTTTTTCTTTTTACGCGGTTTCCCGGCAAACTGGTCGGGTGTTTTACTCCACATATACACACGTGTGAGAAACGAAGATAAGCCGGGCGCGGTAAGCAAACAACATTCGGAGCGGTTAATTTTTTGACGCAGCACATTTCCGTTTTATGTCTGTAGTTATCCGGTTTATGTGTGAGAAATTCAGTCATGATGTGTATCAGTATCAACTTCGGTAAATGCCCTCTACCTTTGCGGGGTATGCAAAGAGCCGATTACTTAATTGTGGGTCAAAGCCTTTCGGGCAGCATTCTTGCGCTTACGCTGCTTGAAGCAGGCAAAACCGTGCATGTAATTGATATGCCCGGGCTTTCGATGAGCTCGCGTGTGGCTGCGGGTGTTTACAATCCGTTCAATTTCCGGCGCATGGTCAATACGTGGGAAGCCGAAACGGTGGCACCTTTTGCCACGGCTTTTTACACGCAGGCTGAAAAGCTTTTGGGTGCGGCATTTCACCAGCGCCGCCCGGTATGGAAAATACTGGCCGATGCAGGCGAGCGTGTACTCTGGGAAAAAGCCTGTGCCGAACGCCCGGGACTTTTTGCCCGCGCCGGAATTCTCGAAAATCAGCTGCCCGGTATGTTGCATGCACCGCATGGCATTGGTGAGGTAAGCGGTTCGGGAAGTATAAACACCGTTGCCTTTATTGAGGCGGTAAGGCAACTGCTGCGTGAAAAAAATGCGCTTACCGAAGCGGTATTCGATGAAAGCCGGCTTGTGCTGCACGGCGGCGGTGTGGAGTATAACGGGCAAATTGCCGCGCGGGTGTGTGTAAACTGTCAGGGCCACCTGGCGGCGCAAACCACGTTGTTTGCTTTCCTGCCGCTGCGGCCCATGAAAGGCGAAGTGCTGCACCTGCACATTCCGGGCCTGGCAACAGATGCCGTGCTTAACCGCGGCGCTTATCTGCTGCCGCTGGGCGGCGATACATTTGTGTGCGGCGCCACCTACGAAGCCGGCCAAACTACCGAAACCACCAGCGAGACAGCCCGCACCGAACTGCTGGGCAAGCTGAGCAAATTTGTGACCGCACCGATTACCGTGCAGGCGCAGTATGCCGGTGTGCGTCCGGCTGTAAAAGACCGCCGCCCGTTGCTGGGCCGTCATCCGCAGCATCCGCAGCTGGCCGTGTTCAACGGCATGGGCAGCAAAGCAGTAATGCTGGCGCCGTGGCTGGCAAAGCAGCTCATTACACACCTCGAAACGGATGTTTCTTTACCGGCCGAGGTAAATCTGAATCGCTTTACCCGCAGCTGATGTTTTTTCACGCAATTAGCTGTGGAAATTGCCCTAACATTGCATCATCTGTTCAAATCATTCTTCCGATTAGTCGGTAAAACCTATGGATACATTATCGAACGTGCCGGATTCCGGTATTCCTGTTTCTCCTGCTTTGCGATCGGCCCGCGTGGTGCGCTGGCTGGTGGCTTTTATTGTATTGGTAGCCGGGGCAGCCTGGTTTTTCATTTCAAACACTGCTAATGCCGAACCTATGCTGAATTTCAAGCCCGGCAAAAATTATGAATCCGACTGGGCCCGGGTTGATTCGCTTACCGAACAGGGGCTTTACAAATCGGCGCTGGAACTGAGCAATGCTATTTTCGATAAAGCCCAAAAGGAAGACAATTCAGCGCAGCAGGTAAAGGCGCTCATGTATCGTTTCAGGCTTTCGCAAAACTTCGAAGAATACAGCGAGCAGAAAGCCATCAACGACCTGCGTGCCGAAATTGCCGTGGCAAAGTTTCCGGTTAAGCCTGTGCTGCACAGCGTGCTGGCTAATTTATACTGGCAATACTACGAACAACACCGCTGGGAATTTTCACAACGCTCAACCCTTGCGGGCAACAAGGATGACGATATTGCTACCTGGGATTTGAAAACCTTAGTGCAGCATACCATAAAAGAATACGAAGCCTCGCTGCAAAATGCCGACAGCCTGCAGCGCACCACGCGCGAAGTGTTTTTGCCGGTGCTTGAGCAAGGCGATAAAATTTCGGCCTCGCTGCGCCCTACGTTGTATGATTTTCTCGTGCACCGCGCCATCGACTTTTACAGCAACGAAGAAGCCGGTGTAACCCGCCCGGCCGAACGCTTTCTGCTCGATCAGGACTCCTACTTCGGCCGCGCCGGGGAGTTTGTGAAACTCACCCCGGCCAACCCTGATTCGCTGGCCATGAAGTATTACGCTTTCCGCCATTATCAGCAGCTGCTTAGTTTTCGCCTTGCTGATAAAAACAATGTGGATGCGTATGTGGACGCCGACCTGAAACGCATCAACTTTGTACACGCCAACAGCATAAGCGATTTGCGCGATGAAACGTACCGCACGGCGCTTTCACAACTGGCGGCGTCTTATCCTTCATCGCCCGTTTCAACCGATGTGCTTTTTGCGCTTGCGCAGCATTATCAGTCGAAAGCCGAAGCTTCTGAAGATCCGGCCGCTCCCGAACGCAGCTACATGAAGAAAGCGGTAGAAATTTGCCGCGAAGCCATTCAGCGTGCCCCCGGTTCGGAAGGCGCAAAAAACTGCGCAGCACTTGAAGAACAGATCAAACACAAATCATTCACCTTCACCGGCGAAATGACTGTGCTGCCCGATCAGGTTTCACGCATCCGTATGGAGTGGCGCAATGCCGATAAACTTTACTTCCGCGTGGTGCCCGATAAAGTGGATATAAACAATCCCGAGCGGTTTGATAACGAGCGCGACCGTATTGCCGATTATGTGAAACGTAAGCCGGTGGCAATCTGGGAAATGGGAATGCCCAACGACGGCGACTATCTCACACACAGTGCCGATATTAAAGTACCCGCACTGCCCGCCGGCGATTATATCCTACTCGCGTCAATCAAATCGTCGTTTGAAATAGACACCAACCTCATTGCCGAGAAAAACCTGAACGTATCGGAAATCAGCAATGTAAGCCGTCGCCTCGAAAACGGCTACGAAGAAGTGCTGGTGCTTAACCGCCGCACCGGCGCGCCCATGGCGGGTGTTACCGCGCACATCTGGCAGCAGGAATACAGCTACATCTCCCGCCGGTATGTGTATAAAAAAGTAGAAACCCTAAAAAGCACAGATGCCGGGTTTGTGGTTATTGCACCCCGCTCCGACAACGGTTCGTCACATGTAGTGGAATTAATTAGCGGTAAAAACCGCACGCTTTCCGAAAACTTTTACCTCTATAAAAGCTATCGTGCACCTAAGCGCATGACTCCGCAAACGGTGTTCTTTACGGATCGCTCCATTTATCGTCCCGGTCAAACGGTTTACTTTAAAGCCATCTATCTCGAATCTGACGGTGAAACCAGCAACCTGCTTACCAACCGTGATATCACGGTTTCGCTTATGGATGCCAATTATCAGAATGCCGGCAGCCTGCAGCTGGTAACCAACAAATTTGGCTCGGTAAGCGGTTCGTTTGTGCTGCCCATGTCGGGCGTTACCGGGCAATACAGAATTCAGGCCGATTATGGTGCGCAGTATTTCTCAGTGGAAGAATACAAACGCCCCAAGTTTGAAGTAACCTCGCTGCCCGTGAAAGGCAGTTACCGCCTCAACGATAAAGTGGAAATTACCGGCAAGGCAAAAACCTATTCGGGTGCCGTGGTGGATAATGCCGAAGTGCAGTACCGCATTGTGCGCAACGTGAGTTTCCCGTGGTGGTGGTATGCGTGGTATGGCTGGGGGCGTGGTTATAACCGTGGCAACGAAGCCGAAATTGCTTCGGGCAAAGTGATGACGAACGATACAGGTGGTTTTGTAATTCCATTTACCGCACTGCCCGACCGCACCATTGCACGCAAAAGCAGTCCGACATTTAATTACACCATATATATTGATGTAACTGACCAGAGCGGCGAAACTCAAAGCACTACTGCCTATGTAAATGTGGGCTACAAGGCGCTTAATGTAAATATAGGGGTGGGCGAACAATACAGCATGCAGGATACTTCGGGCATTTCGGTGTCGGTAGCTAACCTCATGGGGACGCCTGAAAAGGCCGATGTGAAAGTAAGCGTTACACAACTCGAAGCGCCAAAACGCCAATACCGCAGCCGTTTGGAACAACCTTGCGACAAACAGCTTTACACCGAAGCCGAGTGGTTTGCCATGTTCCCCAACGATCCGTATAAAGACGAGCATCTGATCCGTAACTGGAAACAGGGCGCAGTACTCTTTACCAAAACAATTAATTCGGATAAAGAGAAACGGGTGAAGCTGGCCGGTAAAGAAAAGTGGAAGCCCGGTGCATATAAAATAGAAGCAGTTACTACCGACAAGTATGGCGAAGAAGTAAAGGAAACCCGCTACTTCACACTTTTCAGCGAAACGGGTAAAGATGCACCCGAATCGGAAAAACCGTTCTGGTTTGAAGCATTGAAAACCGATTGCAAGCCTGGCGACAAAGCGGCGTTTCTGCTTGGCACTACTGCAAAAGATATGCAGGTGCTTTACGAAATTGAGCACAAAAACCAAACGGTAAGCCGGCAGTGGCTCAAAATGAATAACGAGCAGCGTCGCATTGAAATTCCGGTAGAAGAAAAACACCGCGGCAACTTTGCCGTGCATGTACTGATGATGGTAAACGGCCGTGTATATCACCACGACCAGACAATTTATGTAGGTTGGGAAAGCAAGGCGCTTGATATTCAGCTGGCCACATTCCGCGATAAAATGAAACCCGGTGCACCCGAAGAATGGAAGCTCACCGTGAAAGGCCTGAATGGCGAAAAGATGCTTGCCGAAATGGTGGCCTCCATGTACGATGCATCGCTTGATGCGTTTCGCGGCCACGGCTGGGGCTTCAATATCTGGCGCAGTTCATACAGCACACATTACTGGAATACGAGCCACGCAGCTACTATTCAAAACGCTACAGGCTGGGTGGGGAATAATTTTTATCTGAACTCCGGATATTATTTCCGTGAGTATGATGTGCTCAATACGTTCGGGTTTTATATGGGGAATAATTACGGGTATGGGTATTTCCGGGAAGGATTGGGAGCAGGTTCGTACGATATTGTGGTAGAAGATTCAAATGGGAATTCATTGGAAGAGCAGGAAAGTCTGCCGCCACAAAAAAGCCTGTCGGCAAAACCCGGTGCTCCCAAGCCCAAGCTGGCCGCTACCCGGAGTGAGAGTGCGGTTGCGGCAAACAGTTCGATCGGTGTTGATGATGGTGATTTTAAGCAAGACAAGAAAGAAGACTATCGCGGTGCATCGGGCGAAGCGACCGCAGGGTTGCAGCAGATAAAAGCGCGCACCAATTTGGGCGAAACCGCATTCTTCTTCCCGCAGCTTGAAACCGATGCAGAAGGCAATGTGGTGCTCAAATTTACCGCGCCCGAAGCCTTGACACGCTGGCGTTTCATGGCGTTTGCGCACACGCAGGATTTGCATTACGCACAAATCTCGCGCGAGGTAGTGACGCAGAAAGAACTGATGGTAATGCCCAACGTACCGCGTTTCCTGCGCGAGAATGACAAGATTACCATTACCACAAAAATTGCCAACCTTGCTGATAAAGACCTCAGCGGCACCGCACAGCTCATGTTGTTTGATGCACTGAGCATGAAACCGGTAGATGTGCAGATGGGCAACAATGCGGCAGTGGTGAATTTCAGTGTGAAGAAAGGCCAAAGCACGTCGGCCAGCTGGAACCTCAGCATTCCCGAAGGCTTGGGCGCCGTGCAATACCGCATTGTGGCGGCAGCCGGCAATTTCAGCGACGGGGAAGAAGCCTCGCTGCCGGTGCTTACCAACCGCATGCTGGTCACCGAAACATTGCCCCTGCCCATAAACGGCGGGCAAAGCAAAGAGTTCCGTTTCGAAAAACTGCTTGCTTCGGGCAAAGGCTCTTCAACCTTGCGCAGCCACCGCCTCACGCTTGAGTTTACGTCAAACCCGGCCTGGTACGGCATTCAGGCGCTGCCTTATCTTATTGAATATCCTTATGAGTGCGCCGAGCAAACCTTCAGCCGCTTCTACGCCAACAGCATTGCCACGCATGTGGCTAACTCATCGCCCAAAATACGCGCGGTGTTTGATGCGTGGAAGAATCAAAGCCCTGATGCATTTCTGAGTAACCTTGAAAAGAATCAGGAGTTAAAAGCGCTGGTGCTTGAAGAAACGCCGTGGGTGCTGCAGGCCAAAGACGAATCGGAACGCAAACGCCGCGTGGGTATGCTGTTTGAAGTAAACCGCATGGCCGCCGAGCAGCAGCGCGCATTGCGCCAGCTCAGCAAAATGCAGGTAAGCAACGGTGGCTGGCCGTGGTTTGAAGGTATGCCCGACGACCGCTACATTACCCAGCACATCATTACCGGCATGGGTCATCTCGATCACCTGAAAGTACAATCCGTGCGCAACGAACGCTTTGCCTGGAACATGACCACCGACGGCATACGCTACCTCGATGCCCGCATTGCGGAAGACCTGCGCGATATCCGCAAATACGACAAGGATTATCTCAAGAATAATCACCTCGGCTATTTGCAGGTGCAGTACCTCTACGCCCGCAGCTACTTTAAGGATGTGGAGATGGACAACAAAACCAAAGAGGCGTTTGATTACTTCTTTGGTCAGGCGCAGAAATACTGGCTCCAGCAGCCGCGCTACATGCAGGGCATGCTGGCCTTGTGTCTGCATCGCTACGACGATAAGAAAACTTCGGCTGCCATTATGAAATCGCTCAAGGAAACCGCGCTCACCAGCGAAGAAATGGGCATGTACTGGAAAGACAATACCGGCGCAGGCTGGTACTGGTATCAGGCACCCATTGAAGCGCATGCAGTAATGATTGAAGCGTTTGACGAAGTGAGCAACGACCAGAAATCGGTTGATGCGCTGCGTGTGTGGCTGCTCAAGAACAAGCAAACCAACGACTGGCGCACCACCAAAGCCACGTCTGAAGCCTGTTACGCCCTGTTGCTGCGCGGTACCGATTTGCTCGCCACCGAATCAGACGTGAGCATTGTAATCGGCAACATGCCGGTGGATCCGAAAAAGCTGGATACACCTGTGGAGGCCGGCACCGGCTATTTCAAAACAAGCTGGAGCGGCACAGAAATCAAGCCCGAAATGGGCAATATCAAAGTAAGCAAAGCCGGCCCGGGCGTTTCGTGGGGAGCTGTGTACTGGCAGTATTTTGAGCAGCTCGACAAGATTACGCCAGCACAAACGCCGTTGCAACTGAAAAAGCAATTGTACCGTGTGCGCAACACACCGTCGGGCCCGGTGCTTGATGCCATTACCGAAAGCACCGTACTCAAACCCGGCGATAAAATCCGCGTGCGCATCGAACTCCGCAACGACCGCGATATGGAATATGTACACCTGAAAGACATGCGCGCCTCGGGCTTTGAGCCGGTAAACGTGCTTTCGCAGTACAAGTATCAGGATGGTTTCGGCTACTACGAAAGCACGCGCGATGCGGCTACCAACTTCTTCATAAGCTGGCTGCCCAAAGGTGTACACGTGTTTGAATATCCGCTTGTAGTGGCTCACGCCGGCGATTTCTCAAACGGCATCACGTCTGCGCAGTGCATGTATGCCCCCGAGTTTGCCGCACACAGTGCAGGCATACGGGTGAGTGTGCAACGCTAACGCTTAAAATGAAGGAGCCGCTGTTTCAAGGCAATTGAAACAGCGGCTCTTGCTTTATTCCCGCGTTTATTTTGCAGGGATAAACACATCCACTTTCAGATTATCAACCAACACTTTTGTACCACCTGCGTTCAAGATTCCGGCAGTAAGTGTATCGGAAGCATGCAGAATAACCGGTGTAATATAATCGCCTTGTATTCGGGTCCACTTGCCATACTTTACGGAAGCAGAATCAAAGCCAACACCTGAATATCCGTAATCCTGCCGGCCGCGCATTTGGCCAACCAGTACAAGATTGGGCGCCGCAGACTTTTCCAGACTCAATACATCCGCACTTATGCGCACGCGCACGTGATCTTTATCTGTAATGTCTGTCAATGCCCTGATCAGATAAGGCGAATAAATGTTTTCATTATTCAGCTCCATACTTTTTTTACCTGCGCCCGAAGAAAGCGTATCACACAAGTAGCTCAGATTACTTTTACTAAGCTGTTCAAAATCTTCGTTCATCAGCGTTGTGCGTTTATACTTGTGCATGACCTCATCAAGCGGCGGGGCATTCCAGCGGTCAATTTCGAGCAAATCCTCAGCCCCCGGCGGAATGTGGGTACGACCAAATACAGCGAAGTAATACTCTTTTGTCATACGGTCGCTGCTTATTATGCCGGCTCTGTACTGCCAGGCTTGAAACACGCACAGCAAAAATGTAAAACCTGCACAGCCATACAACACGCTTTTCAGGAGGCGGGATTTTGAAACGGCAAGCAATAAGAACCCAAGCGGAATGGCCATTATTCCGGTTGACTGTATCATGGGCCGCTGGCTCCACGAATTGGCATACCACCAGCACTCCCAACTGCTCACCACCCAAAGGTTGATGAGAAAAAAGCTGAATAAGGGCAAAAATAATTTACGGTTCAGCTTCCATAATGCCAGAAAACCGAGTGTGGCAATGGCCATAAGCGGTGTATAAACAAACCAGCCCTTTTTGAAGCTGAACAGAAATTTGAGCGTGAACGGATGCAGAAAATCAAACCCTTCGGTGTGATGATAGGTTGTCCATTTGCCGCTCGTATATTTCCAGTAGGCCAGCTGAATAAAACCGATTGCTACAACTCCGATGCCCATAGCCACCACATCAGCCTTGCGTTGCCAGAGTAGTTTCGCTTTTTCTTTAACATCATTTATACTTCCAATTCCCCAAAACAACGGAATAAGTGCAAGCACAAGTTCCGACGGGCGGGTAATGGTGAGCCAGCCAAGTGTAATACCTGTACACAACGCCAGTTTTACCGAAGGGCGCTCATGCCATTTTATAGTTAGCAGCAGCAGCAACGCATTGCCCGCAAACAAATAGTTGTGCGGTATTGTGGTGTCGAAACTGGCGTAGTAAAACTGATTGGTGCCAATGGAAATGAGCAAAAGCAACAAAGCCGTCATCCTGTCGCTGAACCAGCGAAGCAGGATGCTGCGCAGCAAAAACAACCCCAGTATGCTGTAAAACAATCCCGATAAAATAGCCGCATACTGATAAGGCGGTGAAAATCCGTCGGCAGGTGCCCCGCTCAGTGTTGCCGCCGCGTGGCCGAGCATAAAAAACGGAAGCATGGCAATGGATTGGCCTGCAGGATACACATTCACAAGCCTGTTTTTTTCCGTAGGGTAAAACTGATAGGCGGGCCTGTCGGCCTGATACTTTTTATCAAGCGAATCTTTCCACTGCCGGTTTTCAATGCCCGCATCATTATAAATAAGCGTAGCGGGCAAATACATATAATAGCCGTAAATATCCCAGCTTAATGCATTTGAACCTGTAATGTATGTAGGGAACGAACGGATTACATTGGCCTGAAAACCGATAAACAGCAAGCCAAGCAGGCAAACGGCCCGGAATGAAAAACGATTGACAAGCGGGCGAATCAGCATTTTACATAAATACAAAAAAATCAGCCCTGTGCAGACAACTTGCTTTCTTCATTCAGCAAAAGCACACCTTTTGCCATCATCCATACACTTATTATTACAAGTATGTGTGCAATATCGTTGTAATTAAACCACAGCGAAAGCGAAATTTTAAATCCGTGAACGGCCCCCGTAATAACCGATACCAGTACACCACCGGCAATCCAGATTCCGCTTTTTTTGTTTCTCGTGAACTGATAGATATGCCATGCCATAACCGGTAAAATACCCAGTGCGAGGTGATACTTAACAATTGTATAGGATTGAAAGCTGATGAGTACAATAGTGGTAATCACCAATTGTGCAATAATGAAACCCTGAAGCAGGCGAAGTTTGCCCGGCCAGTATTGTTCAACGGTTGCCAGCTGTGCGCCCGACACACCGGCCGATTGCACCAGACCCATGGTAAGCCAGATGGAGAGGTGTACGTTTTCCGGTGTGTAGTATGAAAAACCGTGAACCACCACACCAATGAGCGAGGCAATACTGATACCGGCAAAAAACCAGCGCCAGATGCGCGCAGCACGCAGGCTAATATCGTCTCTGATAAGTCTGCGCCACGCAATGAGCCCGGCAATAAACATCATGATGTTGGTGACCGCTGTTACCGGATCACGTATCACAAAACCGCCGGAGGCAATTTCGGTGGAATAATGCAGCATTCGGGGAAACGGTCAAGTGTGTTGAGGAGCAAATGTAAGCATTACTGCTGACTCATACTTTTCATACGCTGAATGAAAACAACCGCCAGCCATCCGGAAGCACTGGCGGCAATGCCCCAGATCATTGCCGGACAGATGTTCGGGAAAAGCGTAAATACAAACCACACGCCCATGCCGGCCAGCATGGATGTAATAGCGGCAGTGCTGTTTGTACTGCGCAGGAAAAGTCCGGAGCAAAGCGGCACAAACAAACCTACAAGGCTTATGGCCGATGCTTCGCTTACGAGTTCGGCAATATCGCGGCGGAAAATGGCCATGCCCACAGCCACCAGCGCAAGTGCCGCTACACAAAGCCGTGTGCGCAAAAGCCGGATACGGTCTGAATGCTGCGGGAAAAGCGGCTGCAGAATATTTTCGCTGAGAATTACAGCCGGTGCCAGCAACGCTCCGCTGGCGGTACTCATTACTGCTGAAAGCAATGCGCCAAAGAAAAAAATCTGTAACACGGGGCCTGTTTGCTGCATAATAAGTGTGGGTAGTGTAAGCTGCACATCGGCTGGTGCGGTAATGAGAAGTTTGGCGGCAAGCACCATTACAATTGGTAAAAACGCAATGGTGAGATACATGCCCGCTGCAAGAAAAGATGATTGTACAGCCACCTTCTCACTTTTTGAGGCCATCACACGTTGAAAAACGTCTTGCTGCGGAATGGAACCGAGACCAATACTTATCCATGCCGCCACAAACTCAAGCACGCCGGTAAAGCTTTTATCGGGCAGCAGATTGAAACTGTTTTCCGGCGCCGCGTGCAGCACGGCTTCCATGCCGCCGGCCTGACTGACCACCACCAGGGTAGCCGCAATTAATCCGGCCACAATAAAAATGGTTTGCACAAAATCCGTCAGCGATACACTCCACATGCCGCCGCTCATGGTATAACCTACCACCACAGCAGTAGAAAGCAGTATGCCGGCGGTTACCGAAATTTCGGGCACTACGGTGTGCAACACCAATCCCATAGCCACCATTTGCGCCGATACCCAGCCTACATAAGAAATCACCAGCACGGCGCCCGCAATGAGTTCGGCCGTTTTTCCGAAACGTATGCGGTAAAAATCGCCAAAGGTGTTCAGATTCATCCGGTAGAGCGGCCGCGCAAAGAAAAAGCCTACCAGCACCAGACAAAGTGCCGCACCGAGCGGATCTTCCACCAGTCCGCTTCCGCCTTCTTCGGCAAAACGCGATGATGCGCCAAGCACAGTTTCTGATCCGAACCAGGTGGCAAACACAGTAGCTGCTGCCAACGGCAACGACAAGCGGCGCCCGGCCAGAATAAAATCCTGATCGGTTTTTACACGGCGTGCGGCATAAATGCCAATGAGCACATTGAGCAAAAGATAGCCGGTGATGAAAAGTGCAACCACGAAAGCAAAGATGCTTTTTTCGGCGCAAACAACATAAATCAGTAAACGGCACAGCGAAAGGAATACCTTTGCGCATGCAACAAAAGCAAACGTACAACGGGCCTGCAATGAATGTGCTGATGGCCGAGGCACTTGAACTCTTTCTCGAAAAAGGTATGCCTGCCGATCGTGTAATCGGCGAGTTGTTTAAACGACACCGTATCAAACAGGAAGCCCGCCGTGCCGATGTGGCGGCCATGTTCACGTTGCTTGTACGTTTCTGGCGGCCACTTTCAACCGCCGTGCAGTTTTCTGATTATCGCAGTAATGCACAAGTGCTGCAACTGCTTAAAGCCGCCAGTTTGTGGAAACGTATTTATGCCGACAAACCTGCCGAGAGCGATGATGCCGCACTGCTTGACCGGCTGAAGAAATACCTCCGTGTGCGCAAACTCCGCGAGTCGGTGGCCGACTGGATGGATGAACAGGGAGTAAAAGAGCTTGGCGAAACACGTTGGGAAGACATGCTCAAAGCACTCAACCGCAATGCCACGGTGTATTTGCGCACCAACACACTTCGCACCACACCCGGCAAACTGCAGAAGCAGCTGGCTGATGAAGGAATTGAAACCACTTCAGAAAACGATTTGCCCGGCGCATTGCGTTTAGCCCGTTATCAAAATGTATTTGGAACGAAAGCCTATGAAATGGGCTGGTTTGAAGTGCAGGATCTCTCCTCGCAGCGTGTAGCCGTGTTTGCACAAGCTGAACCCGGCATGCGTGTGGCCGATGTGTGTGCAGGCAACGGAGGTAAAACACTTCATCTGGCCGCATTGCTTGGCAACAAAGGAAAATTAATGGCGTTTGACGTGTCGGCAGCAAAACTCGAAACGCTGCGCAAACGTGTGGCGCGAGCCGGTGCCGATACAGTAGAAATAAAACAAATTGCCGCCGGCCAACCCATCAAACGTCAGGAACCAGCGTTTGATCGTGTGCTGCTTGATGTGCCCTGCTCAGGTACCGGTGTGTTGCGACGAAATCCTGATATACGCTGGAACCTGCACCACGACGACCTTTCACGATTGCAGCATACGCAACAGCAACTGCTCGAAAACGGAAGCAAACTACTCAAAGCGGGTGGTAAACTCATTTACGCCACATGCAGTATATGGCCTTCGGAAGGAGAAGAACAGGTGCGCACATTTCTTGCAAAAAACACCGGCTGGATACTCGAAGATGAATACCGGACAGACCCGGTTCAGGAAAACAGCGATGGTTTTTACATGGCCCGGTTATTTTTTTCGGGGGAATGACGACTGAAAACTGTTTGATTGTCTGAAACCGAATTGTAAGAAAAAGATTATAACTAAATTTCAAGCAAATTGTGTGATATATACAAAAATCAATAATTCGCAAACATTTATTTTTTATAACAATTCAAATATAAAATACAAAAAATTGCTATTTCACTCATTTTCTTCGCATTGCGGGAGCATCGTAACAGCCTTATTAACAGAATTGTGTTGAAAAAATAGACGCTACGTATTTTTTTCAAGCGGCTATTTTTTTTTACTTCGTCGAAACAATTCTTCAAAACCAAAAAAAACCATGGCAAAGAAAGCAACCAAGAAAGCAGCTCCGAAGAAAGCTGCTGCTAAGAAGCCGGCCGCTAAGAAAGCTGCCAAGAAAGCTGCTCCGAAAAAAGCTGCTAAAAAAGCTGCTAAGAAAGCTGCTCCTAAAAAAGCAACTAAGAAAGCTGCTGCTAAGAAAGCTGCTCCGAAAAAAGCTGCTAAGAAAGCTGCTCCTAAGAAAGCTGCTAAGAAAGCTGCTCCTAAGAAAGCTGCTCCGGCTCCTGCAAAGTAATTCAAGAATTACTGCAACAAAGGTCCTGCCCATCCGGCAGGACTTTTTGTTTGCATTCAATTCAACATGCCGCATTCATAACAAGCACCTTTCCCTGAATGATGCACAGCGGTAAAGAAGCCTGCACTTTTCTCCCTGCGCTACATTATATAAGCGAAATCTTATCTTTGAAGAACCGAAATCAACTAACGCGACATGAAAAAACTGCTTTTTGCTGTGGTTGCCGTTGCTTTTTTGCAAAGCTGCTCTGGCGATACCAAAACAACAACCGAAGATGTAGTACCTGCCGGACAAACGGCTTTGGATCTTACGCCGCAGGGCTTTCCGCTTAAACTGAATATTCCTGATTCGACCTTTGGCGTGGCTGAGGTAATGGAAAATGCAGGCGGTATTGAAATAAAAATAGGCAGCAAGTTTGATCTTGTGCTAAACACTGCGGCACCCGAAGATCTTGATATGAAGCAGCAGAAAGCACTTGCACAGGCTGCAATGGATGGAGCTACTGTTAGTTTTCTTACCGACAGCGATTCGCTGCTGGTGTGGGAAACAAAATTCTTCGACCTGAAGCCTTCGCGTCATTTTTACCTCATCAAAAAAATAGGCAACGACAGCTACATTATCCGCGACAACATTCAGAACGCCGAGAACCAGTTTGAAGCAGCCGAAATTACCCGCATGCAGGATGCTGCCAAAACGCTGCGTGCAAAACCTGCTGCCGCACCGAAAGCTTAGTCCGACATACTTAATTGAAAAACGGGAGCAGATTGAACATCTGCTCCCGTTTCGTTTTTATTCAACCAGCCGATCAGCTTTCGGCGGCCATTTTCTTCTTCATACGATCACGTTCGTTGGGGTCGAGGTAAATCTTACGGATGCGGATGGATTGCGGCGTGATTTCCACGTACTCGTCGCCCTGGATGTATTCCATTGCTTCTTCAAGCGAGTGCTTGATGGCGGGCGCAATGCTCACTTTATCATCGCTGCCTGAGGCGCGCATGTTGGTGAGTTTTTTCTCGGTTACCAGATTCACCACCAGATCATCCGGACGAATATGCTCGCCAATTACCTGCCCGCCGTAAATTTCTTCGCCGGGCGATACAAAGAACGCACCACGATCCTGCAGCTTGTCGATTGAATAAGCCACAGCCGCGCCTTTATCTTTCGCAATCAGTACACCGGCAATGCGTCCGGGAATGGGGCCTTTCCACGGCTCAAATGCTTTGAAGCGGTGTGCCATTATGGCTTCGCCGGCGGTTGCGGTGAGTACGTTGTTGCGCAAACCCATCAGCCCGCGTGAAGGGATTTCGAATTCCATGTGAATAAGATCGCCCTTGGGTTCCATTACCAGCATTTCGCCTTTGCGCTGGCTCACGAGCTCAATTACTTTGCCCGATGTTTCTTCGGGTACGTCAACCGTAAGTGTTTCTACAGGCTCATGTTTTACACCGTCAATTTCGCGGATGATCACCTGCGGCTGGCCCACCTGCAATTCATAACCTTCGCGGCGCATGGTTTCGATAAGGATAGACAGGTGCAGAATGCCACGGCCGAACACAAGGTAAGAATCGGGCGAATCAGTTTCCTGAATGCGCATGGCAAGGTTCTTTTCAAGTTCCTTGTACAAACGGTCGCGAAGGTGGCGCGAAGTCACAAACTTGCCTTCTTTACCGAAGAACGGTGAGTTGTTGATGGTAAACAACATGCTCATGGTAGGCTCGTCGATGGAAATTGCGGGAAGTCCTTCGGGATTTTCGAAATCAGCAATCGTATCGCCAATTTCAAAACCATCAATACCGGTAACAGCTACAATATCGCCTGCTTTTACAATATCGGTTTTCTTTTTGCCGAGACCGTCAAACACAAACACTTCCTTAATGCGTGTTTTTACCAGCGTTCCGTCGCGTTTAACGAGCGTAACCGGCGTATTCTCGCGCACTTCGCCACGGAATACACGGCCTACTGCAATACGTCCGATAAACGTAGAGAAGTCGAGCGAAGTGATTTGCAGCTGCAGTGTTCCTTCGTGCTGCGGTGCATTGGGGAAATAATCGAGAATGGTATCGAGCAGCGGACTGATGTCTTCGCCCGGTGTTTTCCAGTCGTGTCCCATCCAGCCGTGCTTTGAAGAACCATAAATGGTGCGGAACTCAAGCTGTTCTTCGGTAGCGTTGAGGTTAAAGAACAGATCGAAAACCTGATCGTGCACTTCATCCGGGCGGCAGTTGGGCTTGTCAACTTTATTGATTACCAGAATTGCTTTTTTGCCCATTTGCAGGGCTTTCTGAAGCACGAAACGGGTTTGCGGCATTGCACCTTCAAACGCATCTACCAGAAGCAGCACGCCGTCGGCCATGTTGAGCACGCGCTCTACTTCACCGCCAAAGTCGGCGTGGCCAGGGGTGTCAATGATGTTGATCTTCACACCTTTGTAAACCACCGATACGTTTTTGGCGAGAATGGTAATTCCGCGCTCGCGTTCGAGGTCGTTGTTGTCAAGAATAAGTTCGCCTGAGTCCTGATTCTCACGGAAGAGTTTTCCCTGAAGAAGCATTTTGTCAACCAGCGTGGTTTTGCCATGGTCAACGTGAGCGATGATGGCGATGTTGCGGATTTGCTGCATGATCTGTTTTCAAAAAGAGGTGCAAAGGTACGGCTTTTTGGGCAGGCAGCGTTAATTGGCTGTTAAGCAATATGCAAAAGGCCGTATTTACTCGCTTACACGCCATCTTACACCCGGCATCACCACAAAAACCACCGGAATTCCGGGCAGCACATTGGTAGAAATATCCATGTGGCTGTTTATCGGATAATTATGTTCCAACTCGCCGCCATGCCACACAAACTTGGTTTGCCAGCGCTTGTTTGCCGATTCTTTAAAGATACCCTGCTCCACATAACCATCCATGTTTTTCCAGGTGCGGCGGTAATAGAAAAACGGGCCCATGCCAATGGTTCCCTCTCCCAGCTTGCCCAGCGGCATTTGTGTGCGTAGCGTGAGAATGCTGGCTCCGGCAAACTTTCCGCCGCAGTCCGACAAAACAGCTTGCCCAAACTTTACCGCTATATAAGGATGAAAACGATACTCGCACGTAAGTGCAATGCCGTAATTCATTACGAAATGCCCCTTTTTGTCGATACGTCCTTTATATAATTGCGGGTGCGGCGATTTTTTGGGGTGAATGGAAAGACCGATCAGTTTAACGCCTACATACCACTGTGCCGAAAGTGCCGGAGTGAAGAGAATTCCGATAAGTAAGGAAAAGCACCGGCATTTTTTCATTGCGCATCAAATTTAGAGTAATCATTCTGTTCTTCCGTCATTCATTTCATGCAGCCAAACGCGCGATTGGCTATGTGTGGGAGGATTTTTTCAAATAACGGCATTTTTAGTATTTAAAAAACTGCTAATCAAGCTATAACTATAATTATCGCAATAAAATAATTAATCATTTCAGCGCATTATTGTTGATCAAAGCAAGCAATAATTGGCCAGATGCTTCTACAAAAAAGTAAGCAATTTGCTTTTCTGGATCCAATAGCTGAAATTTGCATGTAGCTACATATAATTAATTCGCCGGCATCATGCACCGCAAACATTTTTTACGTTTAATGGGAATGCTGCCCTTAACAGGAGCCGCCATGCAGTTACAGGATTTACGTCGGTTTTCCGACACACTTTCGGCCACCGACCCGATGCCGGTGTTGTTTGTAGGGCACGGCAGCCCGATGAACGCGATTGATGACAATGTGTTTTCGCGCGAGATGAAAGCAATGGGGCAGAAAGTGCCCCGGCCGAAAGCCATATTAATGGTATCGGCGCATTGGGAAACCAAAGGCACGTTTGTAACTGCGCAGGCCATGCCGCCTACCATTCACGATTTTGGCGGTTTTCCCCAGGCCTTGTTTGATGTGCAGTATCCGGCCCCAGGCAGCAAGTGGCTGGTTGATGAAACCAAAGCCGCAGTGAAAAAAACAACCGTGGCTGATAGTCATGAATGGGGCTTTGATCATGGCTGCTGGAGTGTAACGCGCAACATGTTTCCGGGTGCCGATATTCCGATCATACAAATCAGCCTCGATTACAGCCAGCCGCCGCAGTATCATTACGACTTAGCTAAAGAGCTGGCCGTGCTGCGGCGAAAAGGCGTGCTCATTGTAAGCAGCGGCAACATGGTGCATAACCTCGGCCGACTGGTAATTCCGGCTAACGGCGATTTAAATGCGCCCTACGGCCTCGACTGGGCGCTTGAGGCACGAAGCCTTTTCAAAAAACACATCGAAAGCGGCAATCATCAGGCACTTATTGGTTATAAATCGCTTGGACAGGCAGTACAACTTTCGGTGCCTACGCCGGAACATTACCTGCCGCTGCTTTACACACTTGCACTGCAGGAAAAAACCGATCAGCTTTCGTTCTTCAACGATGTGGCTGTGGCCGGGTCACTTACTATGACTTCGGTGCTTATTGGTAAAGTGTAGCTTCTGCAATCCGGTGACTGAGTTGTGATGTTTGCAGAACTTGTCTCGGTGGCTGAGCTTGTCTCGGTGGCTGAGCTTGTCGCGGTGGCTGAGCTTGTCGCGGTGGCTGAGCTTGTCGAAGCCACCGCAAACAAATGTCTCCGCATTACTCCTCCGGCTGCGCATACCATTTTCTCATCATCCGTCCGTACAACAACAGCAACAAGCCCAGCAGCAATGCAAGTCCGCCACATTGCGCCAGCGCGTAGTGGAAACTTTCGTTTTTAAACAATACATCGTGCGGCGAGTTGAAATTGTCGGGATAGTTATTGTGCAAGTACCGGTAATACAACCCCACACCAATAAGCGGAATAAAGAACACACTGTACACACTCAGCTGTAGCGTAATGCCATGCCACAACGAGCGTTTGCGCGCGCCAAACAGCCCAAGCGAAAACACATGAAAAGCAACAATATAAACCAGTATCGTAATCAGCACACTTTCTGTGCGTGCATTGAATAATGCAAGCCCAACGCCTGTGGTAACCGCCAGCACAGTGCCCGCCAGAAATGTGGCCGCAAATGTTTTGAGCGAACTGTGGCGGAACATGAGAAGAATAAGTGACAAAGCCAGCGAGACGTAAGCAAGTACAAGGCAATTTGTAAAAAGAAAATTGCTCCGCTCGTACCGATACATCCGACGCTCAATGTTTTCGATGGCGTTGTCGATAGCGGAAAGATTGTAGCGGTAATCGAAAAGGTAGCTGTCAAAAATATCTTCCTGATATTCGTTAAGCGGGGGAACATATAGTGAATCAGTACGTTTTCTGTAGTTGCTTTCCGGCCCGTAGTCGTTTCTAATGGGTATGCCGGCAAATTTCAGGCTTAGCTTATTCAGCGTACTCAATGCTTCGGTTTCGCTCACTGTTTTCTTCTTGTAAATGAGGTGGTATAACTGATAGGCAGTAAGCGGACGAACTGAGGAGTAATCGGGCGACTGGTTTTCGGATACATACATAATATTGAACCACCTGTAGTGAACCAGTCCGCTATCGCCGAGTAATACAAGCGTATCTTCGCGTTGAAGCCATCCGTCTTTATTGTCAACTGGTTCCCATGTTACATTTGTTCGGTAGCGCGACTGCACATCAATGACAGTATCATTTAGCGTATCCCCCACAAGCATATTGTTGTTGCGGTAATGTTCATTTTGAATCACTTTTTTTCTTGCCTCAGTTTCGGAAGCAACAAAAATTACGGTATCGCGTCCCAGTTGAACCGGGTTGTATTTATGCTCTGCCACATTCACGCAATAATTAATCTGGTTCACCGCATCGGTCAGTTCGTCGGGTGTGTATTCGCTGCGGGCGCTTTGCGTTTCTACAAATGCGGGGAGCAGGATGCTGAAACCGGCCATAAAGAATACGGCCCAGAACAGCAGCAGTTGCAGTGCGGGTGCAAGTGTGTGTGGCTGCCCGAAACGCTTGAATGTATTAAAACGCAGCAGGTAAATAAGCCAGAGAATAATGCCCAGTGCAGCCAGCAGGCCCACTACAACCTGATGTTCTGCGAGTGAAGATCGTGTGCGCGGATCGTCGGGTAAAATCCAGAAGGTGCCGTAAATTACCGCATAGCCGATGAGTGCGTACCAGAGGAAAAGATGCACGCGTGTGGCCCAGAGTGTGGGGTAATTAAGCAGCAGCCATTTGTCGAGCCGGTTGATGAACGCGGGAGCAAGCGGGCGGCGGCCGTTGGCGGTGGAGAAGAGGCGATTCATCAGAAAAGGCGTTTGGTGGAGTTGGAAATATCGCGGCAGTAGGTAATGGTAATGTTTTGCTGCACGAGATGGCTGAGCAGTTCCTGCGCGGTGTGTGTGTGCGATACGAGCGTGAAGAAGCCGCCGTTGAACTGCAGCTCCGCATCAAGTCCCTGCATGGCCAGTGTAACGGTATCGCGCGGCGAAGTGGTTTCGAGTTCGAGCGCATAACCGAGTGTGTGCGCCGAAGGTTGATCGCTTGTGAAAATACACTCGCCCTTGCGGATGAGCAGCACGCGGTCGGCCACTTTTTCCACTTCATGCAATTGCTGCGAGGTAAGCAATACAGCGAGTGGCCGGACCGAGGAAAGCGCGAGGAAGCGCAAATCGGTAAGCAGCGTTTGCTGGGCGTTGATGTCAAGATTAGCCAGCGGTTCGTCAAGAATCATTACCTGCGGCCGCATCAGCAGTACGCGTGCAATTTCAAAACGTGTGCGGTAGCCGCTGCTGATCTGGTTCCACGTAAGTTCGGCATACTCACTCAGGCCCAAACGCTCAAGCATAAAGTCAACCAGCAGCTCGTTTTCGCTGCCGGTAATGCCGGAGAGTGATGCCGAGAAGTGAAGATTATCGCGCAGCCGGCCAAACCAGCGCGGAATACGCTGCGGAATAAACGCCACTGCTGATTTTACGGCATAGTGGTTTTGCGCATTCAGCCCCGCATACTCAAGCGTGCCGCCGTTTATGGCCAGCTGTCCGGCAATGCAGCGCAGCAATGTGGTTTTGCCGTTGCCGTTTTCGCCTACTACGCCGGTAATTTCGCCCGCATTCAGTTGCAGGCTCACCGGCCTTAGGCTGAAGTTGCCACGGCTGTATGTTTTTGATACCTCGCGCACATTCACCAGCACAGGCTTTTCAGCCGCAGGTAAATGCTTTGGCAAGCGCGAAAAGAATTCGAGCGCAGCCGCTTTAAACGCTTCTCCGTGGCTGGAAAGCGTAGCCCGGTAGTTCCGGCTAATCGCAATTGCCTCGCGTATCAATTCCTGATTATTACTCTCAAGCGACATGTCGAGCAGCCTGCGCAATGCAAGCTCATAATCGCCATGCTGTAAGTAATGTTCGGCCGTATGTGCCATAAAGAAGCGGGTTAATCTGTTGCGCAGTACTATCGGGCGCAATAAAGGGTGAAACCTGTAGGATTATACCCCGTTATCAAACCGGGTGGGATTATTTACTAAACGAATTTACATCTTCCGCCGCCGAATATCAGCCGGCAACCCACGAATATTTATCTCGGCTGACTTTGGCTATTTGCGGCAATACATTTGAAAAGTACTTCAAAATAAAAAACGATGCATAATCTCAGATCACAAAAAAACAAAAAACAACCGCGCCTGAAAAGGATTGCAACGGCACTCATGCTGCTGGCGCTTCCGGCGCTTGCGCATGCCCAGCAATACAATCAGTGGGCATTTGGTATGAATGCCAGTTACAATTTTACCACACAGGCTCCCGTAACTCCCGCGCCAACAATTTCGACAATAGAAACCGCCGCCTCATGGTGTAACAATGCCGGGAATCTGTGGATTTATACCAACGGTAAAAACATTTATAATGCACAGTCGGGGTTAACCTGTGGTGGTTGTTTGAATGGCAACCCGAACTCCGCCACCAACAGTGCAATACAAGGCGTATTGATTTTGCCCAAAATCGGCGGGCCGGCAGATCAGTTCTACATATTTACAGTTTCTGATCGCGGTATATTATCAGGAAACATTAACTACGGGCTTACTTATGATGTATATAACGCAAGCAGCAATAGTATTAATGGCGAAACGTCTATGGGCTTTGCAATGAACACTTACGGTTCATTTACTACTGAAGCGCTTACGGCCATTCCGCACGCCAATGGTACTGACTATTGGGTAATTGTTAAATCGGTTGTTATTCCTCCCGGCACTCCAGGTGCTACCATTGGCTCTACTCCTCCTCCCAACCAGCCTGCTGGCGGTAACAACAACAGTTTGTATGCCTATCTCGTTACCGCAGCCGGTGTTACTCCGCAGCCAGTTGTTAGCAATGCCGGATTTGCATCTGATTATATGGGTGGTTTCAATTTGATACAAGAAATCAGATGCTCGCCCGACCGTCAGTTTGTGGCTGTAACAAACCGGACGGCAAGCAATGCGGGTTCTGTTTTTCTTTATCGGTTTAACGACGCCACCGGCGAGTTTGGCTACCTGCAAACGCTGCCCATGCCTGCCACTTATTGCCCGTGGAGTATTTCATTCAGCCCCAATTCGCGTGTACTTTATGCTACCGGTAATCATCCGGCCACATCGGCAACAGACCCTGCGGCTGAAACCCTTCGCCAGTTTGATCTAAGTACAGTGCCTTGTAGTCCTTCAGTAACACCAGCTTATTGCGATTATAATACAACCGTGCCTTTTAGCTCATCTTCTAAACTTACCAAACTACAACTTACGCCCGATGGCCGAATTTTCAGAACCCGCAAAGGTTCATATTACATCGACGTAATCAGCACACCAAACAATGTGGGTTGTGCCAACATGGGCTATCAGGCCACAGCCATTCAGGTTGCTACCTCAGGTACAAATAACAGCGAATTCTCGCTCCCCAACAACATCGACGCCAAAGCCGGTCCGGTAGGCACAACCGAGTGGCCCAAAACCACCACACTCACCAACACGCAGGACAAAGGCGTAATGACCGACCTCGACCAGTTTGGCGATATCTATTCGGCCGGTGAGTTTAAAGTCAGTACGCAGTTTGAAACAGTAAACATTACCGGCCATGTAAACGGCGCCATGTACTTAACCAAGTACGACAACTGCAACGGCCTTGAGTGGGTAGCCAAAGGTGTGCCCGCATTGCCCGGCGGTTCGGTTACCTGTACATCAATGAGCACAGGCCCGTCAATAAACAGCGTAATGGTAACGGGGCGTTTCAGTGGCCCGACCACATTTTCATCAGCGGTAAATGGTTCCGGTGTGCCGGTTTGTGGCACTGGTTTGTCGATCACAGGCGCCGGTATTTACATTGCCATTTACGATTTCAACGGGTGTTTGCTTGGCGTAAAAACCATTCAAAATGATGCAACCTACACGCACAACTCTTCACACATTACCATTGGTCGTTTGCTTGTACCCGCCACCGGCATCACCGAGAACCGCGTGTATGTAGCCGTAAATGAAACACCTGTAGCGGGCAACAACGACCGTGTGCGTGTTTTCTGTTTTGTACATTCATCGCCTGCTACGCTCACCAATGCGTGGGTAGTACCGCTGAAGTCTTCCTCATCAATTCTGGCTTACGACATCAGCAGCTACAAAACCACGGTTGCCGTAACCGGTCATTTTCAGCGCGATATTTCGTGGAACACCAACGTTACACCGTTTGCATCAGGTGCCAGCGGCATCAGCGAAGCGTTTGTAGCGTCGATGGCCGATGTAAACAACCTTGCTATCCCCAACAACATAGGCGCACTCACGGCCGGTTTTGATCCTGTTGTAACCACAAACAATTCGTATGGTATGGGTGTAAAAGTATATTCCACCAATGATGTATTGCTCACCGGCACCTACAACAATGCGGTGGCAAGCACATTCGGCACCGGTTTGGGTATGGCGGGCAACGGATCGTTTTCCTGTGCGTATGCCGTGCGCATGAACAGCACCACACCGGCCTCCAACTGGGTACGTTCGGTAATGTCTGACGGGTTTGCGTATGGTGTTGATATTACACAATCAGGCAGCATGGTTTACCTTACGGGTATGTGGGAAGGAACTACGTTTGGCATTAACGGCACCGTGTTGCCTACAGCCGTTCCGCTCAAAAATCACATGTATGTGGTGGGCATGGAAGTAAACGGCAGCTACACCACCGCTCCCTGCTGGCAAAACCATTCGTACCTGAACAGCGATCTTACCGATTTTGCCCGGCCAGCCCGTATTGCGGCTAATGCAAACTATGTATATGTAAACGGCGTGTACAAAGGCACCAACCAGATGGAAGACGACATTGCGTTCAACTCTCCGTTAACATCTACAGCGGGTACTTCCAACAGTTTTGTGTGGCGATATAATGTACCTAACGGCATGGCTTTACGCGAGAGCCAGGTGGCCGCCGCCGCCGCCGAATCGACAATGCAACTTTATCCCAACCCGGTAAACCAAACCTTGTTTTTAACGCTGGGCAATGCGGATACCGAAGCGGCTATTGAAGTGTACAACACTTCAGGGCAGGTAATTTATTCGGCACGCACCATGCAGAGCAATACTCAAATTGATGTGGCCGACTGGGCGCCGGGCATTTATCTGGTGCGCATGGTACGCAACGGCGAGGTGATTACAGAAAAAATCATTAAGCAATAACTGTGTAGTTTTTTCCCCACACAGTAAGCAGGGCGGTCGTTTCGGGGGCGAAACGGCCGCTTTTGCGTTTACCGTTTACCACACAGCAAGCCCATTTACATAAATTTTTCTGCAAGTTTCATTTTTTTGCTGTGTGTTTCTTAGGCTGGTGTATTTTAGCGTATGAACCGCATTCTTCTTCTGGCTTTCTCAGCAGTACTGCTCATGTCTTTCGGACAAAAACCGCTTCCCGGCGGCGAATCTTTTCTGCGTCGTACGCATAAAGTGTATGCCGGGAAATGGTACAGCACACTTACGTTTGAGCAAACCACACAGTTTTACAAAAACGGGGTCAAGGAAGGCTCGCAAACGTGGTATGAAGCGGGTATTTACCCTCATCTTTTCCGCATTGATTTTGGCAGTCCCGATTCGGGCGATGCTTATATTTCGCGCAATGACTCGGCCTATCTTTTCCGCAAGGGGAAACTGGTGCGCGCCATGCCCGAAGTAAATGAACTCCTGTTCCTTTTTGGCGGCATGTATTTTTACCCGGCCGACACAGTGGTGAAGAAAACGGCTGCTATGGGCTATGATCTTAACAAAACCCATTCTACCACATGGCAGGGCCGCAAGGCGCAGGTTGTAGGCGCACTGCCGGGCGATACCGTGTCGCCGCAAATCTGGTTTGATCTGGCCAACCGTTATGTGGTGCGCATTATCCGTAACCGCAACGGGCACCGCGAAGAAATTATTTCCCGCAAACATATTCCTCTGGCCGGAGCCTGGTGCGAAACCGAAGTTGTTTTTTACATGGATGGCAAGCTGGTGCAGGAAGAATTCTACACCAACTGCAAAGCCAACGAGCCGCTTGATGCACGCATTTTCGATCCGAAAGTGTTCGGGCAGGTGCATTGGATGAAGAAGTAAGCCGCTATTTACCAAGCAGTTTTGCTTTCAGTGCCTCGGCTCGTTGTTTGCCTGCTTTTCCCGTCTTGTCAAGCGCAATAGCTTTGTCCAGACAGCGCAGTGCTTCAGTACGGTATTTTGCCTTTTGATGCTGATTGGCCCAGGCCCAGTACACAAAACTCATGAGTTTAGGTGTCGCATAGCTGCTGTCGGCCTCATACTTTTGGATGAGCTGATTCATATCTATGCGTGCAAACCGGTGTTTGCGAAACATCCATTTGGGGAGGTTTTCGGCCACGCTGCCACGCAGAAATTCAGGCAGGGCAGAAACCGGAGCATACTGCTTTACCGCAATTTCAAACAAATCGAAAGCCATTCCCAGCTGCTTCAAACTGCCTGTTTCGCCGGCTATTAGTGCCAACGCCGATGCACGATATGAAACAATAATTGGAAGAAAAGCATTTGCGGGATCTGCCTTTTGCGCCAGACTATCAAGCAGCGAATAGCTTTTGGCTGCAAGCCCTTTATCGCCCGTTTTGGCCAGCAAGGTGAAGTTCAACGCGGCTTCGTGATACAAAATACCGAGGCGTAAACGAGTAACCATGTCTGACGATGCCGCAGCCAGTTGCTGTGCAGCTGCAATACGGTTTCGGAGATTCACGGTGTCTGTTATCTCCATTACATCATCCAGCTGTTGTGCCGCTTCGGCCACGCTGCTGCGCGAAATTGTTTGTGCTGATGCCGTTACACTTGCTCCGGCAAGCACTAAAATTAAAATATGCTTCATAAGTGTTTGTTTCATGAAGCAAAGTTCTGTGCCGAAGGTTGCCCGATTCGTTGACGAGCGTCAAGATTTTTCGCGTTTAAGTATCCGGAGGCGGATTCTGCTCAGCGTTTCGGGACTTACACCAAGAAAATTGGCAATGTATTTTTGAGGTACACGCTGAAACATATCAGCCTGATTAAGCATAAGATTGCGAAATCGTTCCTCCGGACGCTCAGAAGACAGCGACATGGCTATTTCAGTGGCTCTTTGTGCAATTTGTTCTGCAATGAGCCGTCCGAAAGTTTCATATTTCGGGTATTGCGTATAAAGAGTAGTTAATTGATCACGACTAATGATTAGCAATGAACTATCTTCCATTGCCTGTAAATTAATTACCGCAGGTTGTTGTGTGTTAAAGCTCTGAAAATCGGTAACCCAACGGCCTTCAAAGGAAATATCACAAGTTTTTTCGTTGCCGTTTTTTGTGTGAAAGTGGCGTATGGTGCCTTGCTCAACAAAAGCAACGAACCGGCACACATTGCCTTCTTGCAAAAGAAATTTTTTGCGGGGAATGATCTGCCGTTCAAAAAACAGATCAACTAAGTTCAGCTCATCGTCAGAAATTTCAATCAGCGATTGAATATGACGGCGTAATTGCTCGTACATGACTTTTCATTAATGATGCAAGATACCTATCTGTAATGAAAAGAACCTTATCCCGCTCATAAGCATAAGGGCTGGTGTATTGGAGACAAAGTACCACCACGTCTGTTCACAGCACATCTGGTTTAGCACCGGTAACGTTTTTGTATCGCGCTTTCGGGCCAAAAGAAGACGCGAAGAAAAGCAGCAGGAAAATTCAGCGGAGCGCAAAAATTTTGTACCGCTTCTGGCCTGTGTTTACGACATACATAACTGTTTAATCTTGCTTTTCGCTTTTATTAAAGCGAAAAGGGTGCTTGTTTTTGCTGCGAATACCGACCTGTTTGCCTTTTTTCTTAACGACATCCGGCAATGTGATTTTAACAAATTGTTGGCTAATTAGAAGATACTATACATAATTATCAGTAATAAACGAGGTTGTATTTTATGAAAATGTAGTTTTTATTTGCTGGCAACTATGAAGAAGCGAGGCCCCAGGCGTAAATCAGGTATTTCCGATCCGGCAATTGTGCAGCTTGGAAAACGGATACGTGATTTGCGCAAAGCCGCCGGTTATAGTAGTCACGAAACATTTGCCTACGAACACAATATTGCCCGCGCGCAATACCTTGCCTACGAGCATGGCCGCGATTTGCAGTTCAGTAACCTCTTACGCATTGTACGCGCGCACCGTATGAGTCTGGCCGATTTTTTTGCCGAAGGTTTTGAAGAAGAATAAACAGCTTGCACAGGACCCGATCTGTGAATAAATGTTCCCGGTCGTCGCCAGTAAGATGTGCCGGGAACGTTTTTTTATAACGTTTACGGCCAGAAAACGGTAAGCCCCAGAAACCAGTCGCCGCGCCATTCGCGGGCCTGACTCTGGTAAATGCGCAGCAGACTTTGCTCGTGCCTTAGAAAAAGCAGGAGATGTTTTCCGCATTTCCAGCCGGCTTCGGGCAAGAGCGTGAATGAAATTCCATTGGAATAAAAGCGCGTCCACAGCGGCAACCTTGCATAAAAGCGGTTTGAGGCAAATGTACCTGAGGCAAACACAAGCGGTTCGGCGCTGCTGGTGGCTTCGCTGCGTTCGTCATTCACCAGCCGCAGGCGGATATCGGCTCCGGCTCCGGCCGCAAAGCCAAACGGCGAAGCGGCAGATGTAAAGCGGTAGCTGGCCAGCGGTGTAATATCGTATGCCGTTTTACTGAAAATCCAGTAAGCTCCGTATGAACGCAGTCTCACCGAAAGCTGCACGGGCATACGCTTCAGCTCAGGCGCTGTGTATTGTACATTGGTGGCCGGATAAATGTAGCGGTTGCGCAAGGTGCCTGCATCATAACTCAGCTGGTGTGTATTGCGCAACACATTTTCCTGTGCAGGCAGTATCGTGCAAATCATCCACAACAAAAACAGCATTACTCCTTTCATGGCGCCACCTCCTGATATGATTTACCCGTTTTCACTTCATCGAAATACACCACTCCGTTTGCCTGCGGTGCCGTGCGCCCGCGATATTGCCCGAACTTGAAATAATTTCCGCCACGCGTATATAAATTGCGGCGGTAGAACCTGTAATCGGTACCGTTAAAAGGTGTAATCTGCGCACCATTCAGCCATACTTCCGTGTAGCCGGTTTCATCGTCGCTCCAGTACATGCGCGCCACTACATCATACCATTGTCCTTTAACCACCGGTTGTGCATTGCCCACCAGAAAAGGCTGTGCATTCAAACCCGGATCAGTATTCATTTTCAGTTCCAGCTTTCCGTTTACATACACCAGCGCCAGCGGCGGTGGTGATGCATTGAGATACGGTACCGGGGCCCAGTTTTCGCCCTGAATATAATTGGGCAAATCCTGCCACTGACACAGCAAATTGTATGCGCTGTCGCTGTAAGCCGTATCAATCAGAAAGCTGAAGGCATAAAATACTTCGCTGTGATAGCTGGCACAATGATACAGCGCCAGTTCGCTGCGATAACCATTAAATACAAAATCGTTTGGGCGCAGGGTATTTCGCAATGCATAGCTGCCTTTGCGCACGGGCTGATTTACAATTACAGTATTCACTGCAGAGTCTGCCACAAGAAAATGAAACCCGCTGAATGTGCCTGTTTCAAAATCGCCGCTAAAGGAGTTAAAGGGCTGGTTGGGTTCGGGTGTGGGCACCTTACCGCAGGCCATACACAACACAAGAAATAAAAGCAGCGGAAGTGTTTGTTTCATCAGTTGTAAATATAGCAATAGATGATGCGTGATGGGAAAACGCAATTGCCCTTCCGATGTTGTGTAAGAGCTGGTTATTCATTGAAAATGATGCAGTTATGGCTGGTCCAGCCAGGAGGTAATCTGTATTGTGCCGGTAAGCGTGCGGTGAATAAAACACTGGCCGGCAATAGAGAGCAGCCGTTGCCGTTGTTCGTCACTAAGTGGTCCGCCCAGTGTAATGCGACGGTTCATTACGCTGGTGTTGTTGGGGGCATCGCGTTCAAATGTAACGTTGGCTTCCACGTGTTCAAGCGGCCAGTTCTTACGGTCGGCATACATGCGCAGGGTTACGCACGTACATGTGGAGAGTGCCGCGCAAAGCAGTTCGGGCGGCGAAAAACCAAGATCTGTGCCGCCGGCTGTTTCAGGCTCATCGGCAATAAGCTGGTGGCGGCCGTTGCTGAGCAGTGTTTTGTATTTTTCGGTGCCGATACGGCCTGTTACAGTATCCATAAGAGGAAGAATTAAAAAAAACCGGAACAGTTAAAATATCACATGTTCCGGTTCAAGTTAGTAAAGAGGCTGTTTAAATTTTGTTTTTGAGATTTGTTATGAGTGGATTTTTTCTCAGACAAGGCGCTTTTCGCAGGCGATACTTAGAGCGTATCGACAAGAAATGCAACGCAGGATGGGGAAAAATTCACCATAACAAAGCCGA